>CAZRSI010000034.1:9384-16906 GCA_964602575.1 uncultured Anaerolineae bacterium | reverse complement strand
TTCAACCAAACAAAAGGCATAGGAATGAGCCTTCCTATGCCCTGTCCAACCGTCGTTGCTGCTCAGGTTCTAGCCATATCGCCGCACGTGTTCGGCAGAGTAGGGCAGAAGTGCCAGATGTCTGGCTCGCTTGATGGCTTTGGCCAAACGCCGCTGATGCTTGGCGCAAACGCCTGTTTGGCGACGAGGCTTGATTTTGCCCCGATCGGTTAGAAAGCGATATAGCAATTGAGGCTGCTTGTAGTCTATTGTGTCAACTCGCCCTACACAAAAGGCGCATACCTTCTTACGGGGAATATATCTCCGTACGGTTCGAGCTTGTGCTGGTTGAGCGCTCTCTTGTTGTTCTTCTCTAATCTCTTCGTCTGCCAAATTTTCCTCCCAGTTTTTGATTAAATTTGAGTGATAGCGTGGAGAGCCGCCCTAGAGACTGATTAGAAGGGAAACTCATTGCTTTCGAGTTCCTGTTTAGGGGGCTCTTCGGCTTGAGGGGACTCTTCAGCGAATTGAGGTCCTTTCCGCTCTCCTAAGATTATCATCTCGCTTGCTACTAATTCAGTGCGATAGTGCTTTTTGCCGTCCTGATCCTCCCAGCCGCGCGTTTGCAAGCGGCCCTCGACATAGACTTGTTGGCCCTTGGTTAGATATTGCTTGCATATCTCAGCCAGATTACCCCAGGCCACGACATTAAACCATTCGGTGTCCTCGCAGCGCTCGCCATTTGAATTGACCCAACTGCGGTTGGTGGCCACACTGAAGGAGGTCACCGGCTTCCCATTTGGCGTGTAACGCATCTCCGGGTCTCGTCCCAGCTTGCCTATGATCATTACTTTGTTCAACCCCCTGGACATCGTCTCACCTCTCCCTTATAGTTTTTGGCAAGTTTACGAGTGCTATTCAGTCCTCCACTCGCACCAACAAATACCGGATAACTTCCTCTGTGAGTTTCAAGTTTCGCTCCAGTTCGTTGATAGCCTCTGGGTCCAATTGCACTCGCATCAGGACATAATACCCTTCCGTCTGCTTTTGGATGGGATACGCCAGGCGGCGTCGGCCCCAATGGTCTACACTGTTCACCACGCCGCCGCCACTGGTAATGAATTGACTGACCTTCTCGACAACATCCTCTATGCCTTCATCTTCAACGCTGGGATGGATGATGAAGGTGAATTCGTAATTGCGCATGTCGGCGATGATACTCCTCCTTTCTCCTACCAAACTCTTTGTCTACTTCTCCCTCCTGACGACGGGCATAACTATAGCACAAAGCGGCGATTTTGGCAAGCGACGTTTGCTGCTGAGTGGAACAATGTCAGGTTACACTTTGAATCGAAAATGTATAACATCGCCGTCTTGCACAATATATTCCTTGCCCTCCAGATGCAAAAGCCCGCGTTCCTTAACTGCGGCGAAGGACCCGCTCGCCATCAGGTCTTCATAGGAGACGACCTCGGCACGGATGAAACCCCGCTCCATATCGCTGTGGACTTTGCCAGCAGCCTGGGGAGCCAGGGTGCCTCTTAACAGTGTCCAGGCTCGTACCTCTTTTCCCCCAGTGGTGGTGAAAAAGGTGATCAGGTTCAGCAAACGATAAGCTGCCTTGACCAGCTTGTGCAGGCCCGATTCCTTCAGGCCTATCTCGGCGCGATACGCGGCCGCCTCTTCTGGATCCCAGTCGGCCAATTCCATCTCCACTTGGGCGCAAATAGGGACCACTTCTGCACCTTCGGCGGCGGCCACCTGGGCCACTGCTTGGGCCAGTTCCCCACCTTCGGGCAGGTCCTCTTCGCCTATGTTGGCCACATAGAGCCGGGGTTTGGCTGTCAGAAGGTTCAGACCCTTGAGCAATTTGGCCTCTGCCTCCGTCACTTCTAAGCTAACAGCCTTCTTGCCTACTTCGAGGTGGTGGTGGAGCCTTTCCAAGAAAGCCAGTTCGGCAGCGTACTCCTTTGGTCGTCCCTTGGCCGCTGAGCGTACCTTACCCAGCCGCCGCTCGACGGTGGCCAAGTCGGCCAGCAGGAGTTCCAAATCCACAACTTCGATGTCCTCCTGGGGGCTGATCTCCGCCGTAACATGGGGAATGTGGGAGTCGTGAAAGCAGCGCACTACCATGACGATAGCGTCCACGTTGCGAATGTGGCCTAAGAATTGATTGCCCAACCCTTCGCCTTTGCTAGCGCCTTTGACCAACCCGGCGATGTCTACGAATTCGATGGTTGTGGGGACAACGCGCTCTGGCTTTACCATAGCGGCGATGTCCCACAATCGCTGATCGGGCACCTCGGCCACTCCCACGTTACAGTCTATGGTAGTGAAGGGGTAGCTGGCTACAGCGGCATTGGCTCTGGTTAAAGCATTGAACAGGGTTGATTTGCCTACGTTGGGCAATCCCACGATTCCGATTTGTAAGCCCATCTCTCTTACCCTTCAGAATCAAGGATACAGGCGCAACTTTGTGGACTTACGTCTGCACCTCGGCGAGGTCTCCTGCTCGTCCTGATTATAGCATCAAATGCTTCTTACCGCAATTCGCAATTTAGCACTTGCCTCCACAGGTATATGGGTGTATAATCCAATTATCTTATCCCAAGTATCAACAGCCGGGCAGGGAGTGCTTGGTACAGGAGGGAAGCATGGGTACGTGTATAGGAGTAGAAGAGATCAAGGCACTCAAGAGTAAGTACGAAGATGAGCTCCTTAAGAAAAAAAATGTGGTGGGACTGGGGATTGGATACAAGGAGACAAATGGCCAGGAAACCGGCCAGTTAAGCCTGATTGTGATGGTGCGAAAGAAGGAGCCGCCGTCGCAACTCGACGCCAGAGACCTGATCCCTTCCCAGATAGAGGGCATTCCTGTTGATGTGAAAGAGGTAGGGGAACTCGTGGCTCTGTCCTCTTAGGATTATCAGAAAACTACTCAGCAAACTAATCCAAAGGAGTAGAAAATGAACCTAGAGCCAGTTATCCAGGCCAAGAGACAGCATCTCGCTTACCTACTGAGCCGGAAGAACGTGGTTGCCTGCGGGGTAGGCTTCAAGGAGACAGAGGGCAGGATAACCGACGAGCCCTGTGTGGTGGTGTCGGTGACGAAGAAGATGCCCGAAGCGCAGCTCTCGCCCGCCGACATCGTGCCCAAGAAGCTGGGCGAAGTGAAAACCGATGTGGTGGAGACAGGGGTGATCAGAGCCCTGCAGGGCCACACCGGTCGCTGGCGGCCTGCGCCAGGAGGTGTGTCCATCGGCCACGTTGACATCACAGCCGGAACCCTGGGTTGTCTGGTAACCAGAGAGGATCAACTTTTTATCCTCAGTAACAATCACGTGCTGGCCAATTCAAACGCGGCCCAGAGGGGCGATCCCATTGTCCAGCCTGGTCGCTACGACGGGGGAACCTTAAACGATCGAATCGCTATCTTGGAAGATTTCGTCCCCATAAACTTCGGCACCAGTCCGCCTACTTGCTCAATTGCCACCGGGGTGGAGAGCCTCCTCAATTGGCTCGCTAAGCTGCTGGGTTCAAGCCACAGGATGGTAGCGTACAGGGAAGTGCCGGAAAGGAACCGTGTGGATGCGGCCATTGCCCGTCCTCTCTCCAACGATCTGGTGGAGAAGAGCATTCTTGAGATCGGTGTACCCAAAGGGGTAAGAGAGGCCACTTTGGGCACCCGGGTCAAGAAGAGCGGGCGAACCACTGGTTTCACCACCGGCCGGATCATCCAGATTGATGTCACATCGCGGATAAGCTATGGCGAGGGCCGCGTTGCCATTTTCGAGGATCAATTGATGGCTGGGGCCATGAGCCAAGGGGGCGATTCGGGATCGGCTGTGCTGGACGAGGAGGGCTATGTCGTCGGTCTGCTCTTCGCGGGCTCTAACGTCACTACTCTCATCAACCCAATCCAGTTTGTGCTGGAAGCTTTGAATGTGGAGATTGCGGTCTAAAACGTAAGGGAATTACATTTCACGCTTTACGTTTCACGTAATACGCCAGTAACTGAACCCTGGTTACAGAATCGTCGAATAATCGCTGTTTCTGTATCTCCGTTAACAGAAAGGACGCTCCCGTGAAACCCGAGGATCACCTGCACAAGGCTCAGCAGTTGCGTCGAAGCCTGAGCTTGCTACTGCCTGATCCCGAAGGACATAATTCTGAAACTGGTACGGGAGATCGAAGCCTGGGTCGGATGCTCATCCCTCAGGAATTGTATCCCGCCCTGGCTCACTTTGTTGCCCGGGCCGGGGAAGTGCCGAATCTTAGAGCCGCTGTCTTATTCGGTTCAGTTGTCACTGGTGAGTTTCGTCGCAAGAGCGACATAGACGTCTTGCTGCTCTTCGATACCGACCACAATCCCGAACTTGGCCCGGAGGCAAAGGCTGCGCTGGGATTGGCGGCCGAGATTGCCAGGTGCTACGATCTGGCCCATTCCTTCTCGTTCGTGATGGAGAATCTGCGGGACGGCACCCTTGACCCGCACTTCCTGTGGGAGGTAGCGCGTGAGGGGGTCGTGATCTGAGCCAACCCCGCTCTGGTGCTGGGGTCCGAATCTCAGTCGGGGTTGGAGCCTGCCCTGCTGGTGACCTATTCCACGCAGGGAATGACGAGTCGGGATAAGGGTGCTCTACATCGCGCTTTGTATGGCTATCGGGTGGAAAAGAATGTGGGGGATAAAGTCTACGTCAGCGAGAAGCAGGGTTTGATTGACCAAGTGGGCCGCCGGCTGGGGCCGGGAGTGGTCATGGTCCCCGCCCGCTTCGCTGACCGGCTCGTTGGGTTGTTGGAGAAGCACGGGGCATCCTACACGATGACGAAAGTGTGGAGGTAGACAGGATCATGGAAATAGACACAGATGCCCTCGTCATCATCAGAGACACTGACCTGGCCTACGTCATGGAATGCATCGAGGATGGCGAATGCTGCTCCATCGTGGGACTGAGCAACACGGGCAAGTCCACCTTGCTGCGCTCTATCCCCTTGTCTGCGGTGAAGAGAAAGTACCTGGGGGATCGCGCCGATGACTACCTCTTCGTCTACATTGACTTCAACCTGATGCTGGAGCTCACGGAGCAGGGGTTCTACGAGCTCATCCTGCGCAGCACTCTGGACAAGCTCCGCAAGCTGGAGATAGAGTCAGAGCTTCTAAACCGCCTTGAGGCTTCTTATCGCAACCTGGTGGAACCGGCCAACCCCTTTTTGGTGCCCCTGAGTTTCAACGAGGCCCTCACGACTATCAGTGAGGGCCTCAAACAACATCTGGTGTTTCTCTTCGATGAGTTCGATGAACCCTTCGCTGGTCTGGACGCGCGAGTCTTGTTGAACCTGCGGGCCCTCAAGGACAAATACGGTCCCCGTCTCTCGTACGTGGTGGCCACCGATCAACCACTCACAGAGCAGCAACGTGGGGAAAAGGTGGCCGAGTTTTGTGAGCTCTTCGCCCATAATACTCTGTTCTTACCCTCTCTGACAGAGAACGATGCCAGGCAAGTCATTGCGCAGTTTGCCAGAGAAGAGGAGGTAGAGTTCAGCGAGGACGACATCGCGTTCATCACCGCCCAGGCTGGTGGCCATCCCGGGTTGCTGGAGGCCACTTGCCGCGTCCTGGCCAAGGTCAGTCGCGATTACCCGAATCTTTACCGAGAGCAAGACTACAAGCTGGTTCGGGAGCACCTGGATAGCGACATCGCCGTTAGGACCGAATGCGCTAAACTGTGGAACGGCCTTACCCCTGAAGAGCAGGAGGCATTGATGGCCTTCGTGTCCGATCCTGGGAACCCTTTGGATGCGGAACTGGAGCGTTCCCTGCGTCAGAAAGCCATTATCGTGGGGAGAGAGGGCAGGCTAACAGTCTTCGGTCAGTTGTTCGGGGGTTTCGCCCGCAGGCAGAGGCTGCTCAGGAGAGGCGAAGCCAAAGGGATACGGGTGGATGTGGATTCCGGCCATGTCTGGGTGGATGGGGAGTTGGCTCCGGATTTGACCGACCTGGAGTACAGGTTGTTGCTCCTGCTCTACGGCCGCCTGGGCAAAATCTGCGACAAGTACGAGATCGTGGAATCCGTCTGGGGAGAGGAATACATTGACGAGGTGGACGACGCTCGCATCGGGAAGCTGGTCAACCGCCTGCGCCAGAAAATCGAGCCTGACCCCTCGAAGCCCAGGTATCTGATAACCGTCCGCGGCCGGGGGTATAGATTAGTGAATCCGTGAAACCTGGTTTCTGGTAGTCTGTGAGATGTCCGTCTTTTGTCAGTTGAATGTCGTGCAAACCTGAGGGTTTATTGGTATAATATAGTTGATTTATATTCAGGGAAGGCAAGACATGAGCGAGGAGGAGGTTCGGACAGAGGAGTTTCGAGTTAGCGGCGAGGACCTCCTCGCCAAGTTCAAAGAATTGGTACACGAGGGCAAGGTTCGCCGCCTCACCATCAAAAACGAGGAGGGCAAAACCCTAATTGACATTCCACTCATATTGGGCGTGGCCGGTGCCGTGTTCGCACCCCAGGCGGCAGCGATTGGCGCCATTGCAGCCCTGGTGACGGATTGTACCATCGTCGTCGAGAAGGTAGAGGAGTGAGACCTCTCGCTCTGCGGTGCAATTGAGGTGCAAGTACACTGATTACTAAAGGAAAAGGAGGGTTTAGAGAATGGCATCGCTGTTGGAAAAAGTTCGCACGCTGATCTCGGCCAATTTACACGCTATCGTGGACGCGGCTCTCAAGTCCAACTCCATCGCTGTGGTGGATCAGTACATCCGCCAGATAGAGGACAACCTGGAAGACCTGGAGGATGCGACGGCCACCGTCGGAGGGCAGGTCAAGACGCTGCGCCGCAAGCTGGAGGAGTATCGCAGCAAGGCGGAGGAATTGGATCGCAACATTGACCTCTTCCTGAAGGAAGGCAAAGAAGAGGTGGCTGCGGCGGCTCAGAGCAAACTCAACTCCACACGGCGGCTGATAGAAAACTACGAGGAGCAGCTCGCCCGCCAGGAGAAGGAGTACGAGGCGCTCCAGGATGCCCGGCTGAAGCTGGAGGCGAAGCTGACCAGCATCCGCCAGGAGCGGGAGGAGTTGCAGGCGTTGTTGGACCTGGCCCGCTCCAAGGAGATCACCGCCGAGGCCATCAGCTCGCTCGATGACCTGGCGGGCTCTGGCGACGCCGACGTGGCCCGCATTGCCGAATCCATCCGCGCGCGGCTGGACAAGGCTGCCGCCCGCACCGAGATGCTGGCCACCAGCCTGGAGGCCCAGATGGATGAAATCCTGGAGCGGCACACCATTGATCAGCAGCTCGCCGAGCGCAAGAAGCGGCTGGGGTTGGAGTAGCAGGGAGCACGGGGAAGGATCCGGGAGGAGGAGAGCAAGTCCCGAGCTGAAGCTCTGGGCTCAAAGAACAAAAGCCCTGCGGGCTAGGCCCAGCCCCGAAGCGATGTCCTGAGTACAGCTTTTCATAAATCTGTTCCGCTTTTCCGCTCGCGGTGGACCTTAGTCCACCGCCCTCGGCAATCGCCAATCTCGATTCCGTGCCGAAA
>CAZRSI010000034.1:0-9284 GCA_964602575.1 uncultured Anaerolineae bacterium | reverse complement strand
ATGAGTCGAACCCGGATTGTGTTTTTCGTTGTCGTGTTGGCAGCGGTTCTCATCGTCGCCGGCTCCTTCGTTGTGCGCTGGCTGGGCCAACAAGAGGGCGCGGTGACAGCGCCAACTAAAGAGACGCTGGAGGTGCGCATCGTCTGCGCTCTGCCGGTAGAACCCTGGGTGCGAGAAGCGGCCAAGCAGTTCAACGCGGAGAAGCATACGCTGGAAGGCCAGCCCATCGAGGTGAGCGTGATCCCCATGGACGGGCTGACAGCCATGGGCCGCTACGAACGGGAGGAGATGGACCCGCTGCCCACCGCCTGGATCCCCGACAGCCGTTACCTGGTGGAGCTGGTCAACGCTGCCTACAAAGAGAAGCTGGGGCGCGATATTTTTCTCACCGACGGGGAGTACCGCGCCCGCCCCATCGCGGTCTCCCTTTTCTCCTGGGGCATCTACTCCAGCCGCGCCGAGGTGCTACGCGAGAAGTACGGCGAGATAGATTGGCAGGCCATCCACGATGCAGCGACAGCCAAGGGAGGCTGGCCAGAACTGGGCGGCGACCCGAGTTGGGGCTACTTCAAGCTGGTGGTGCCCAACCCCCGCAAGAACGTGGGCGGGCTGGCGGCCATGGTCGCCGCAGCCGGCGAATACTATCAAAAAACCAACATCACCACCGCTGATGTGACGGATCCCGATTTCCAAAAGTGGCTGGGAGAACTCATGGGCGCGGTGACCGACTTCTCCAGCCTGGGTGCCTACTCGGTAGAGAATCTGGCCCTGTTCGGCTACTCCATGGGCGATGGGGGCCAACTACTGGAGAGCGACCTGCTGTCCCACATGGCCGGCATCCAGACCCGCTGGGAGGACCCCCTGGTCATCGTCTACCCCAAGTACCTCACCTGGTTCGATTTCCCCTTCACCGTGTGGATGGGCCCAGAAACCACCGCCCTGGAGAAGAACGCAGCCCTTGAGTTCGAGAAGTACTTGCTATCACCTGAAGTCCAGCAGAAGGCTGTCGAGCGAGGCCTGCGCCCGGCCAACCCGGAGGTGCCCGTCACGGGCGAGGGCAGCCTGTTCGTCCGCTGGCAGGAGCAGGGGGCTATGACCGTCGTGCCCCGCACCACCGCCATGCGGTCACCCGACCGCGACGTGCTGATGACCCTGCTGCGCTGGTTCGATCTCAACGTGGCTCAGAGGTAGAACGTGAAACGTCAAACGTCAAACGTCCGCCAGGAGGATAGACCGTGAGACGCAGGAAAAATCCCCGCAGCACGATTTGGGTCATTTTGATGGTGGTTTTGATCATCTTGATCGTCATCTGTGTGAGCTGTAGCGTGATGGTCAAGACGGTGACCAATGTGCTCCCCTCTTCCGAGCAACCTCTCCCCTCCGAAACTCCGCCCAGCGGCGCGACGCTGACAGTGGCCTATTCTCCTGAGAAGCAAGCCCTGTTCAAGGAACTGGTGAGCCGCTTCAACGATCAGAAGCTCAGGACCGACCAGGGCGAAAAGATGACCGTGCGGGCCATTGAACTGGAGCCCGAGGCGATGATCGAGAGAGCGTTGGCCGGGGAGCTCCAGGCTATCAGCCCCGATTCATCCATCTGGCTGGATCAACTGGACCGAGATTGGATGAAGCAGACCGGAGATGAGTCGCCGCTGGTGGGCGAGACCATTCGCTATGCCGTGAGCCCGGTGGTGATCGCCATGTGGGAGGATGTGGCCCGCTCCTTCGGCTATCCGGAGAGCGACATCGGGTGGGAGGACATCCTGGCCAAAGCTCGGAGCGATCTCAGTTTCAAGTGGAGCCACCCTTCGACTACTTCGGCGAGCGGTCTCCTGGCCACTCTGGCTGAGTTCTACGCTGGCGCGGGCAAGACGAGGGGCCTGACCATCGAGGACGCCCAGCGTCAAGCCACCTTGGACTACGTGGGTGCCATCGAGAAGACGGTGCGCTACTACGGCGAGGGGGAGTGGGCCGTGATCCAGCAGGTTCTGGAGAAAGGACCAGCGTATTTAGACGCCTTCGTCTGCCAGGAGCAACTGGTCATCTATTTCAACCGCCAGGCTAACGCCCCTGGCCGGCTGGTGGCTATCTATCCCGTCGAGGGCTCGCTATGGGAGGACCACCCCCTGGCGCTTCTGGAGACGCCGGACCTCACCGACGAACAGCGCGTGGTCTTCGGGCACTTCCGCGATTACCTCCTGTCCCAGGAGGCCCAGATGCTGATCCTGTCCTGTGGCTACCGTCCGGCCGATCTCTCCATTCCCCTGGACGATCCGGCCTCGCCCATCAAGCCGGAGAACGGCGTGAATCCCGCCCAGCCCCAGACGACCCTGCAGGTGCCCAGCCCGGCAGTAGTGGAAGTGGTCAAGGATGTCTGGTGGTACACCAAGCGTCACACCAATGTGTATCTGGTCGTTGACACCTCAGGCAGTATGAGGGGCGAGAAGCTGGCCAACGCCCAGGAGGCGCTGCGCGTCTTCCTGGACCAGATCAAGGGCGACCTGGAGCGGGTAGGATTGGTGGAATTCTCCAGCCAGGTGAACCGCATCATCCCCCTGGACGAGCTGAGCCGGAACCGCGATGAGCTCACGACAGCAATTGATGAGCTTGAGGCTGGAGGCGACACCGCTCTGTTGGACGCCCTCAACGCCGCCTACGTCCGCTTACAGCAGTTGAATGACCATGAGCGCATCAATGCCATCGTGGCCATGACCGATGGAAAAGAGAATCATTCCCGAATCAGCTTGCGTAAGCTAACACAGAAAATGCGAGCGGGAAACGAGCGAGGCGTGCCCATCGTCGTCTTCTGCATCGCCTACGGCGACGACGCTGACTACGATACCCTGGAGGCCCTGGCCGAGGCCACGAGCGGCCAGGTGCGAAAAGGGGATTTGGAGAGCATAAGGCAACTGTACAAGATACTATCTACATACTTTTGATCTGTCTCGCTAAAGTCCCTCCAAGTTCCTCTGAATTCCCCAAAGCCCATGCCTGGGAAACTTGAGGGAACTTAGAGGAACTCGGAGGGTCATCGCGGGAACAAGCTTATGGCCAAACGTGTCTTTCGAACAGAACTGGAGCGTCAGGCATGGCGGGCGATGCTTTCCTTCGCCTTCTTTCGATTGGAGAGCGCGCTCACCATTGCTGTCACCATCGTCCTGGTCTTCCTCTTTCCCAGCCCCTTTCCCTGGTGGCGATGGTGGTACTGGCTTGCCATCGGCGTGGTGGCCGAGGTGCTGATCATCTACACCAGCCTCACCGACCCGGCCCTGGCCCGAAAGGTCGTGGCCGACATGCTGCGCCAAGAATTCAACCCCAGGGAGCTGCACAGCGCGAAATACCGGGACAAGGTGCAAAAAGCGCTGGAGTACCGCGAGCGCATCGAGGGGCTCATCCGCCAGAGCCGCCAGGGGGTGCTGCGCAGCCACCTGGAGGAGGACGCCCGCCGCATAACCGAGTGGGTGGCCAACGTGTTCGGCCTGGCCAAGCGGCTGGACGCCTACGAGAACGATGAGATCATCAAGCGAGATATGCAGTCGGTGCAGGCAGCCCTGTGGGAGTTCGAGGCCCGCCTGAAGCTGGAGGACGATGAGGCCGTACGCCAGCAGATGCAGGAGGCCATCCACAGTAAGAGGACCCAGTGGGAAAACCTGCAGCGCTTGCAAAATACTATGGAGAAAGCCGAGTTTCAACTGGAGAACACCCTGTCAGCTATGGGCACAGTCTACGCCCAACTCCAGCTCATCGGGGCCAAGGATGTGGACTCCAGCCGCGCCCGACGCCTGCGGGAGGACATCGCTGAACAAGTGGCGGCTTTGCAGGACATCGTGGAGGCGATGGATGAGGTCTATGAATTCAGGCGGTAGAGGAATGAGTAAAACGTCAAACGTAAAACGTAGAATATCCAATACCCAATATCTAATCTCCATATCGCTTGTGGCCTGCTTTCTGCTGTTGGCCGCCTGTGGGCCAGCGAAGCCCAAGGGCGAGGTAATGGTCTACGTGGCGGCGCCGCTGTCGGGCTTCCAGGCCAACGGGGGGCAGACAGTGCTAGGCGGGGTCAAGCTGATGGCTAAACAGCTCAACAAGGCTGGCGGCCTGCTGGGGTATCAGGTCCAGGTGATTGGAGTGGACGACGAGTCCGACTCCGATGTGGCGATAGAGATCGCCCAGCAGATCAAAGAGGCCATCGAACGGGGAGACAGGATCATTGGACTTATCGGTCACTACAACAGCGGCCAGACCCTGGCGGCCATGGAGATTTACAAGGACCTGCCCCTCGTGGTCATCACCCCCACCGCCAGCGAGGTCTCCCTCACCCGGCGAGGCTACCG
Source organism: uncultured Anaerolineae bacterium (assembly GCA_964602575.1). Classification (GTDB taxonomy): domain Bacteria; phylum Chloroflexota; class Anaerolineae; order VGOG01; family VGOG01; genus CAZRSI01. Next base: position 4,953 of record CAZRSI010000034.1, on the reverse strand, counting down.
CAACTTCTTCCGCGTCAACGCCAACGACGCCACCCAGGCCCGCGTGGATGCCGAGTTCCTGGTCAACACCCTGGGCGCCCGCCGCGTGGCAGTGATCTACAACGACGATCCCTACGGACAAGGATTGGGGTCCCTCATTGCAAAGGAGTTACGCAACCTGGGGGCCCAGGTGCCCCTGGAACTCCAGGTAGCGGTGGAGCAATCCATCTTCACCGAGGAAGTCCAGCGGATCGCAGCGGCCGATCCCGATGCCATCTTCTACGGTGGCTACGAGGTCGAAGCCCCGTACCTGCGAGCCGAGTTGGTCGAGGCTGGCATCACCGTCCCCTTCCTGGCCAGCGACGGCGCGTTTCTGGCGGCCACCATTGACGAGTCGGGCGGGACAGCCGAGGGGATTTACGTCAGCGCCTTCGCCCCGAGCCCAGAGGCCGTCGTGGACAAGCAGTGGATCAAAGAGTATCAGGAGGTAGACTACCGCAACCCCGACACCTACAGCATCAACGGCTACAGCGCTATGCAGGTCCTGGCCGAGGGGATCGGAAAGGCCCAGAGCTTTGATGCCGCCAAGGTGGCTCAGGCCATCCGCCAGTTGGACTTCGACGCCCTGGTGGGCCACATCTCTTACGACCAAGGAGGCGATCTCAAAGAGCAGAGCATTTACATCTTTCAGGTTCGGGACGGCGCGTTTGTGCAGGTCTATCCAGAGCCATAGTTGATTCAAATTTGTGGTCTTAGGGAACTTGTAGTATAATCGGCCCCGACCACTACAACCAGGTAGGGGGTATGACATGGCGAGTCTTGATTTGATGAAAGAACTGAGCATCCCTGGGCAGGGAAAGATCGTCATGCTGGTGATAGACGGATTGGGGGGGTTGCCTGTAAAGCCCGGTGGACCTACCGAATTAGAGGCTGCCCAAACGCCCAATCTGGATGCCCTGGCGGCTGAATCCATCTGTGGGCTAAATGTGCCCATCTCGCCAGGAATCACGCCTGGCAGTGGACCATCCCACTTGGCCCTTTTCGGTTACGATCCATTGCGCTACGAGATAGGGCGGGGAGTGCTGGAAGCTTGTGGAATCGGCTTTCCACTGGGGCCCAACGACGTGGCAGCTCGGGGCAACTTCTGTACTGTGGATGAGAACGGCCTGATCGCTGACCGGCGAGCTGGGCGCATCCCTACTGAGAAGGGCGCAGAGCTGTGCCGGATACTGCGGACAATCCAACTTCCTGGCGTGGAAACCTTCGTTGAACCGGTCAAAGAATACCGATTCGTGCTGGTGTTGAGAGGGGAGGGCTTGTCCGGTGGGCTAACCGAAACCGACCCTCAGCAGTTGGGGGTACCTCCTCGGAAAATGGAGGCGCTGATCCCCGAAGCTCAGCACACGGCCGAACTCTTTAACCAATGGATCGCTCAGGCCCGAGAGCTGCTGGCCGACCAACACCCGGCCAACATGGTACTGCTCCGGGGCCCAGACAAGACTCCTTCGCTGCCCAGCATGGCCGAAGTGTATGGGCTCAAAGCAGCAGCCATCGCTACTTACCCTATGTATCGCGGTGTAGCCAAACTGGTGGGCATGGATATCCTGGAAACAGGAGAGACACTGGAAGAAGAGGTGGAAACGCTCAAAACCCACTGGACGGGGTACGACTTCTTTTACTTTCACGTGAAGAAGACAGACTCCGCTGGCGAGGATGGCGACTTCGCCCGCAAGGTCGCCATCCTCGAGCATGTGGATGAGGTGGTGATACCTGCTATTATTTCTCTGGAGCCGGATGTTTTTATTGTAACGGGAGATCACTCCACACCAGCCCTGCTCAGAAGCCACAGTTGGCATCCGGTTCCCACGCTGCTGCACAGCAAATATTGCCGCCCCGATGAAGTTAAGGCCTTTGGTGAGCGTGCCTGCATGCGTGGTGGACTGGGCTTGTTCTCGGCCACAGACCTGATGCCATTAGCTATGGCCAACGCCCTGCGCCTGACCAAGTACGGAGCTTAATGAGGTTCTAGGCCCCGTTGGCGATGGATGAAGGTCTCTCGACCAAGTCCGTCTTTCCCTACGAAGATCTGGCCAATCTGCTGTGCGTTAGTCTGCTGCACACCCACGCCGCTACGCCCAGAATCACTGCTTCCACCAGGGTCAGCAGTCCCCAGAGACTGGCCGCATCGAACCAAAATCGCTCGGGGAACAGACGGATCAGAGTGTCCGACCAGTTAAAGATCCAGGAATCGCCTTCGAAAAAGGTCAGGTGGAAGCGAACAAAGAACCAGTCGAAGTTAAGATAGACCAGAGCCATCAAGGCGATGAGCAAGGCTATGGTGAGCAAAGACCCCTGGAGCAAGGAGACGGAGATTTGGGTTGGGGTGCGCCTGAGAATTAACAGAACCCCCAGCGAGAAAGCAATGACCAGTCCCAAAAGCCCGTGGGTCAGGAAAGCTCGCCTGGTTAACACCTTCACGTCCACCATGTGGGCCAATTCTTTCTCTCTGAACAATGGCCCTTGTTCCCCTTCTATATCCCTCAAGATTCCAATGCCTGTATCCGAACGCAGGTAGGTGACTGCTTTCTCAGCCACCGTAAGCCTTTGTTCCTCTGTAAACCCAGGCGAAGGGGGAAAATCTGCCTTCCCGTACTCGTAACGCAAAAAGGCCGGAGACATGAAGACATAGAGGTTCGTCAGCAGCAAAAAGACGGGGACGGATAGTACTAGTAATACCCTAGCAATCAAGATAACAATTTTCTTGAGCATAATTGAGCCTTTCCTAACTTGTGACTCTATTATACGTCGTTCGCCAAGTTCTGGCAAGCGCCGTTCCGCATTTACTGCTATCCTTCCTGCTGTGACGGAGGTAGTGACGCTTGGATCGTATTGAAGCGTTGACGGCCTTTTTTGATAAGTTGATACTCGTGTTGGCGAAACACTGGCTGCTCCTGGTCAATCTGGTGGTAGCTGTCTATGCTGGCTTGCCCTTCCTTGCTCCTGCACTGATGGCGTTAGGATACCCTCGTCTGGCTGAGATGATTTACACAGCCTACAAGCCTCTCTGCCACCAGTTACCCCAGCGTTCCTTCTTCCTTTTTGGCCCACGGCTGGCCTATCCCCTTACCACTTTCCAGGAATTGCTGGGGCCGGAGACACTGGCCGATAACTCCTTAGCCAGGGCCTTCATCGGCAACCCAGTCCTCGGTTATAAGATGGCTTATTGCCAACGCGATACGGCCATGTATACCTCGCTATTGCTAGCGGGGATAGCTTTTGGCCTGGTGCGCCGTCGCCTCAAGCCCCTTCCTTTTCCCCTCTATGTCATTTTCCTCGTCCCCTGGGCTGTTGATGGCTTAGCCCAACTTCTTGGGTTCTACGAGAGCACCTGGCAACTGCGCACCATCACCGGCAGCCTCTTCGGCATAGCTACCGTTTGGTTTGCCTATCCATACCTGGAGGCTGGTTTCGAGGACATCCGACGCGCTCAGGGGGTGAAGAGCTAAACCAAGAGGGCCAGGGATCACTATCCCTGGCCCTCAATCAAAAGGAGGAGAAGAAATTGATGGACGGCATGGCCCATACTCAGCCTGGTGCACCGCCGCATAGATGCTCATCGCCTTTGATGAGCCATGCCAATTATATAATATCACTTTTTGATTTTTTTTGCTAGACGCTTGCCCTACGATCGCCCTACGAAATACCTACACTCTTACTTGTGTGCTACCTGTCATCATCTGGCTTATCTCGCCATTTCTTCAGCCTTTCCCAAATCTCCCGCTCGTATCCCTGATCGCTTGGGTGGTAGTAACGTCGGCCTTTCAGTGCGGTGGGGAGGTATTGTTGCTCCACCCAGTGGCCGGGATAATCGTGGGGATACTTGTAGCCTGCGCCGTGGCCCAGGGCCTTGCTGTTGAGGGTGGCGTCCTTGAGGTGGTCGGGCACCTCCACTTTGCCCTCCCGTTCCACATCGGCCAGGGCCTTGAAGTAAGCTCCGGTCGAGTTGCTCTTGGGGGCGGTAGCCAGGTAGATGGCGGCCTGGGCCAGGTTGTACTGGGCCTCGGGCAATCCAACCCACTCCAAGGCCTCTGCGGCTGCCGTGGCAACGACCAAAGCCTGGGGGTCGGCATTTCCTACGTCCTCCGAGGCGAAGATGATCATCCGCCGGGCGATGAAACGGGGGTCCTCGCCAGCGTAGATCATCTTGGCCAGCCAGTACAGTGCGGCATCAGGGTCGCTTCCCCGCAGGCTCTTGATAAAGGCGGAAACTGTGTTGTAGTGGGCCTCCCGGTCGTAGACCAGGGCTCGGCGTTGGATGGAGTCCTCGGCCACGGCCAAGTCGATGTGAATCACCCCCTCGATGGGCTCAGTGGTTTCAACGGCTAGCTCCAGGGCGTTCAGAGCGATGCGCGCATCTCCTCCAGCCACCCTCACCAGGTGAGCCATTGCTTCGTCATCGATCTCGACCTTCAGCTTCCCGTAGCCCCGCTCCTCATCGGCCAGGGCCCGCTGCAGGATAATGGTTAGCTCCTCCTCGCTCAGGGGTTTGAGTTGGAAGACCCTCGAGCGGGAGACCAGGGGGGCGATTACCTCGAAGTAGGGGTTCTCGGTGGTGGAGCCGATGAGGATGATGGTGCCATCCTCGACGTGGGGCAAAAGGGCATCCTGCTGGGCCTTGTTGAAGCGGTGGATTTCGTCCACCAGGGCTATGGTGCGCTGGCCATACATGCCCCATCTCTCCTTGGCCTCGGTCACCAGGCGTCGGATGTCAGCCACGCCAGCCATGACTGCGCTGATGGCAGCGAAATGGGATTTGGTGGTGTTGGCGATGATCATGGCCAATGTGGTCTTGCCTGTTCCCGGCGGACCCCACAGGATGATGCTGGAGAACAGCTTGTCGGTCTCGATGGCCCGACGCAGGAGCTTCCCCGGCCCTACGATGTGTTCCTGTCCCACGAACTCCTCCAGGGTGCG
>CAZRSI010000033.1:2487-17024 GCA_964602575.1 uncultured Anaerolineae bacterium | reverse complement strand
TCGCCGGTGACTAGACAGACTTTCATAGGTTCCGCTTTTGTGCTATAATTTAATTAGAGGTAGCCTATGGCAACATCTGGAGCCCTGGAATCTTTACTAGAGCGCTTGAAGCAGCTCCGGCCCCTATTCGAGAGGGAGTCCCGGGTGCTGGCCGTGTTCCTCTTTGGCTCCCATGTGGATGGCTACGCCATGCCCTGGAGCGATATTGACTTGGCGGTGCTATATGACGAGGAGGTGCATTGGCGAGAACACCTCCAGCTTGATGTCCGGGTCTCGGAGGCGCTGGGCACAGAGAAGGTGGACCTCCTGAACCTGCGGTCGCTGCCCCTGTCGTTGCAATACCGGGCCATCGCCGGGCGGATCGTCTATGAGCGGGACCCAGCCCGGGTGTCGGATTACATCCAATGGGTGATTGTCCGCTACCTGGACTTCCTGCCCGACCTGGAGGCTTTTTATCGGGAGTACGACCTCTCCCTGGAGACCGACTATGGAATTCGACCAAAAGGCGATTCGCGAGCGGGTTGACATCATCCAGCAGAACCTGGTGCGGCTGGAGGAAATCCGTCAAGCCCCATGGGAAGATTTTCAGGCTGATTACCTTAAAGTCGAAGCCAGCAAGCACCTCCTGCAGACAGCCATCGAAGCTATGATTGACATCTGTGCCCACTTCGTGGCCCGACTTCGGCTGAAGATCCCGAAGGACAGCGCCGGGCTGATCCGGGCTCTGGAGAAGGCTGGTCTCCTGCCCAAGGAGCACGCCGACAAGTATGTGAACATGGTTAAATTCCGCAACCTGGTAGTGCATCTCTACGCTGAGGTGGACGACTGCCAGGTTTACGGCATCTTGCAGAACAACCTGGACGACTTCCGCACCTTCATCGCTGACGCCTGGCGGATTGTGCGGAGCAAACAAGAGAGAGCGAAGAACGAATAGAGTGTTCTCTTCGCGGATTAACGGATACTGCTGCTCCCTCTATCCGTTAATCCGTTCCCTATCCGTCGACCATCCCCTTCGTTGACTGACCCATCTGCCTCCTTATCCTCTCCGCCGCCCTTTTCGCTTCCTCTGCAGCCTGGGCCAGGAGAGGTGCCAGATCGTCCTGGCCTTTGTAGTGCTTCAGTTCCACGTAGATGGGGACGGGACCACAGCCGAGCAAAGAGGAATTCCAAGGCCTCTCGGGCCAGCTCTCGCTTCTCCGCCGTTAGCCCCAGGCTCCAGCGGGGCACGCAGTCCAGGTCGGGCTGGGCGCCAAAGGCTGCCACCTTCGCCGCCTCCTCCAGGATGAGGGAACTGTTCTGGAGCAGGAGGGCGGCCACCTCGTGGAAGCGTTCCTCCCGCCGCAGGACGGCCACGGCCTGCTCCCAGGCGACCTGGAACTGAGTCTGGGCCTCGTCGCCCCGCAGCCGGGCAGCGAGTTGGCGGGCCATTGCTTGGGTCCCTTCCTCCGCCATGGCCTCGGCAGCCTGCTCCGCCGCCCAGGCCAGGGCACGGCGCAGGACCTGAAGTACCGTGGGTGCCACGAGCCAGCTCAGCGGATCAATCCCGGCCATTTCAACACCTCGACATCCCCTTTGGTTCCCCCCAGTTCCCTTATCTCAACCCTGACCGCAACACCTGCCAGTATGCCCTCACCCTCGCCGCTCGCAGGGGGCGCTTGTGGCCCACTACCCACTTGAGGGCTTCTACGATCAGTTGGTAGAGATAGGTAGCCAAGATAAATAGTCGCAATATCTCCGCCTGCCATCGGCTGTGGTGCTTGCGGAAATAGCGGATCTTGCTGCGCTGGAATTGGATGTGCTGGAAGGCTTTGACTTGCTCGCTCGATTGAGCGCCATAGTGGATCACCTTAGCGGTGGGCAGGTAGATTATCTGCCAGCCTTGCGCCTTGATGCGGCGGCACCAATCCAACTCCTCGGAGTACATGAAGAAGCCCTCGTCTAACATCCCCACTTCCTCGATAGCCTCCCGGCGAACCATCAGGCAGGCGCCGGTAACCCAGTCCACCTCCTGCACGTCGTTATCGGGCCGGTCGAGGACGTAGTAACGCCGCAGGACAGCGTTGTTGGGGAACCATTGTTGCAGGATGGTGCTCTCCAAGAAAGCGGTGGCCATGGTGGGGAAGCGACGCCGCGAGGACTGGATGCTGCCGTCAGGGTTCAGAAGCTGTGGCCCCAGCACTCCCACTATGGGGTGCTCGTCCATGTACTCGACCATCGTCGCCAGGGCATCACCGACGACCTCGGTGTCAGGGTTCAGCAACAAAATGTAACGTCCCTGGCTGGCGGCAATGCCTTGGTTGTTGCCCACGGTGAAGCCCAGGTTCTCGCGGTTGGCGATGAGTTTCACCTGAGGAAATTCCTGTTCTACCATCGCCACGCTGCCATCGGAGGAAGCGTTGTCCACCACGATGACCTCGATTTGGAGGTTGGAAGTTGGAAGCTGGAAGCTGGAAGCTGGAAGTCGGAGGCTGGACATAATGGAGTGCAAGCAACGCTTCAGGAGTTCGCATACGTTCCAATTTACGATTACAATGGATAAGTCTTTTCTAACCTCCAATCTTCAGCCTCCAAGTGCTAAGACGGCGGCTCCTGGGCTTGTCCTGAGCATAGCCGAAGGGCCGCCGCGTCACGAACATGTATCAAGAAGTAGATACCTTTGGGGCCTGCCACTACTTTCGCCGCTCTATCACGAAATCGGCCAGATCGAGCATGGCTTGGCGATATTCATTGTTAGGGAGAATTGCAAGCGCATTGCGGCTTCTGGTGACAAACTCCTTTGCTTCGTTCATGGACGACTCAATGGCTCCTAACTCTTTGATCATCTCCACAGCAGCTTGTATCTCATCATCCTGGCCGTTTAGCGCTCTTGTTATCAGTTCTTCCTCTGGATGGGCTTCGAGAAAATAGATGGTAGGCAGAGTGATGAGCCCTTGACGCAGGTCGCTACCGATAGGCTTCCCCAGCTCCTCCTCGTTGCCCACGAAATCGAGGACATCATCCACGATTTGGAAGGCCATTCCCAAATTGTAGCCATACTCGCGCAGGGCTTGGACCTCTGGCTCCGGCGCGTTGCTCAGGATGGCGCCAGTTTCCGTTGAGGCGGCGAAGAGAGAAGCTGTCTTGCTGTAAATGCGTTGGTAGTAGTACTTCCTGGCCGTTTGTTCTTCATCGTTGCCGAAGATCTGCTTCAACTCGCCGCCACAGATGGTCATCAGGGTTTGGGCAAAGATGGATACCACTCGCACACTCTGGGTCTCGGCGGCGAAAGCCGCTGCGCGGGCGAAAAGGTAATCACCGGTCAGTACCGTTGCGGCACTGTTCCACATGGCATTCAGGGTTGGATTGCCTCGACGCAGGAAAGAGTGATCTATTAAATCGTCGTGAACGAGAGTAGCCGTGTGCAGTGTCTCCACTGCTGCGGCCAGGGAGGTGACCTTGTCCACATCGGCAGGATGGAACTTGCTGGCCAGTACAACCAGGGCAGGGCGCAGCCGTTTGCCTCCGCTGCCTAGGAGGTAATCCACGGCAGTCCGCAATTGTTGGTATTCAATGGCAGAAACTTCGCGCATCTTGCGCTCTACGCGCTCTAAGTCCTCGCGGATAAGTTCGAAAATGGGAATGACCTTCAAAGTTACTTCCCTTCCATACAAGATTTTAGTGCGAAGAGGGCCTGGGCATTCTCCAGGGTAATGCGGGCCACTTCCTCCAGCAGCAACCCTTTGATGCGGGCGATTTCTTGAGCTACCAATTTTACATAAGCAGGCTCGTTGCGTTTCCCCCGATGGGGGCGGGGCGTCAGGTAAGGGCAATCGGTTTCTATCAGCATTCTTTTCAAAGGCAATTGGTGCACCAATTCGCGCAGGGGCCGGGCGTTCTGAAAAGTCACAGTGCCGGCAATGGAAATGTAGAATCCCAATTCGATGGCTTCCTGGGCCATGGCCAAATCGCCTGAAAAGCAGTGCAGTACCCCTGCTGGCTGGTGGTAGCCATCCCCAATCCACTGGCGCAGGATAGACATCACCTCTTGATGGGCCTGGCGGTCGTGGATGATAACCGGCTTCCCTGCTTCCCTGGCCAGGGCCAACTGCTGTTGGAAGGCTCGACGCTGTTGATCGCGGGGCGATAGGTCGCGGTAGAAGTCGAGCCCTATCTCGCCTATGGCCACCACCTTGGGGTGGCGGGCCAGTTCCCCAAGCTCTGCCAGAGCCTCGTCGGTGAGCGTCTTAGCGTCGTGGGGATGGATGCCAACAGCGGCGTAGATTTGGGGATGCGCTTCAGCCAGGGCCACTGCTGCCCGGCTCGAAGCCAGGTCGACCCCAACGTTTATGATGATTCCCACCCCCGCCGCCAGTGCCCGCGCGATGATCTCCTCCCGATCGTCGTCGAACTGAGGGAAATTGAGATGGGCATGAGTGTCAAATAATTTCATCCATTTATCCGTTATGAATCCGTTGTCAGCCCCGCCAACTTCATCCCCTCCTCCAAAAGCGTCCTCACTTTACCCTCGTGTGTTGTTTCGCAATAGAAGCGGATCAGGCCGGGCTCGGTGCCGGAGAAGCGAATCAGGAGCCAACCGCCATCCTCCAGGCTGTACTTGTAGCCATCGGTGGTGTCGAGGCCCGTCACTTTGAGGCCGGCCAGGGAATCGGGCCTGGCCTGGCCAACACGCTGCCGCACAGCTTCCCCTTCCTCGGGGGAGAAGTAGTGGTCAATTCGGTCATAGTAGTAGCGGGCGCCAACGACCTCGTATAGATGCTCCAAAAGCTCCGAGGGCTTCTTCCCAGTCTGTACCATGAAGTCGAGGAAGAAGAGGGGCGCCAGTATCCCGTCTCGCTCGGGGATGTTCCCCCGAAAGGCATACCCTCCGCTCTCCTCCCCGCCCACGATAGCATTTACTTCCAGCATCCTGGGGGCTACATACTTGAAGCCCACCCCGGTGTGGTAGACAGGGATGTGATAGATCTCCCCTAGCTTGTCGAGCATCGAGGTGGTGGAGAGGGTTTTGACGATGGGTCCCCGCCAGCCCCGCACCTCCAAAAGATACAGCGCCAGCAGGCCGTAGACCTGGAGCTGATTGAGAAAGCGTCCGTTCTCGTCCACCAGGCCGATGCGGTCGGCATCGCCATCGTTGATTATGCCTACATCGGCGCTGATCTCTTTGACTTTCTCTTGGCAGGCTTCGATGTTGGGCGGGATGGGCTCGGGGCGGACCATACCGGGGAAAAGGGGGTTGCGGTCCTGACGGATGCCGACGATGCGGGTCTCCTGGCCGCCCAGGATGCGCTCGAACCATCCAGCGCCGTTTCCCCACATGGCGTCGTGGACGACCAGCAACCTTGCTCTTCGTATGGGCTCGACGTCAATCAAATCTTTGAGGTGTTCAATGTAGATGGGGGCGGGATCGAAGCGCTCCACCAGGCCGCGTTCGACGGCCTCCTCCAAGGGGATGCGTTTTACCTCTTCGATGGGAGGTATGTAGGCCTCGATCTCTTTCAGCCCGTCGGGGTCAATAGCGCCTCCGTGTTCGTCTCGCACTTTGAAGCCGTTGTCGCCAGGTGGGTTGTGGCTGGCGGTGATGTTGACTCCTCCCCCGGCCTTCAGCGCTACCACACTATAGCTTATCACAGGGGTGGGGGTGGCTCCCTGGGTGAGGTAGACGTGGATGTCATGGGCGGCCATCACCTCGGCCACGGCCGCGGCGAAGTGCTCAGAGGCAAAGCGGCGATCATGGCCGACCACTATGCCCTTCTCGGCTTTGCCCTTGTTGATCAGATAGCGGGCGAAGCCCTGGGCACAACGCCGCACGTTATCGAAAGTGTAATCCTCGGCGATTTTGCCTCGCCATCCGTCGGTGCCGAACTTGATTCTCATTCTCCTATCTCCTCCCAGGCTTTCTTCACCGTCGCCAGGACCTTGGATGCTAAGGCGGTACCCCCTGCTGCATCTTCTTCGTAGACTTCGGCAGGCACTCCACCCGGCAGGGCGTTAGGGTAGCGAGTGGGAACGTGGAAGCGGTCCAGTTTGCTTGCCAATCTACCAATATCATCGCAGATTGTTTTCCCTCTTCAATGCTTCCAGATCAGCATCCACCATCATCTGGATCAGTTCCTCGAAGGTGACGGTAGGTTCCCAGCCCAGCTTGGTGCGGGCCTTGGTGGCATCGGCTACCAGAAAGTCCACATCGGCTGGTCGGAAAAACTTAGGATCCACTACCACGTGGTCCCGCCAGTCTAGACCGACGTAGTCAAAGGCCACCTCGCAAAGCTCTCGCACCGAATGGGTCTCGCCGGTGCCTACAACGTAGTCATCCGGTTCATCCTGCTGGAGCATGAGCCACATGGCCTTGACATAGTCTCCGGCATAGCCCCAATCCCGTTTGGCGTCCAGGTTGCCCATTCTGAGCTCATTGTCCAGGCCCAGTTTGATGCGGGCTACGCCATGGGTCACCTTACGGGTGGAGAACTCCAGGCCTCGCCTTGGAGATTCGTGGTTGAAAAGGATTCCTGAGCAGGCGAAGAGACCATAGCTCTCTCGATAGTTGACGGTGATCCAGTGCCCGTAGACCTTGGCCACTCCGTAGGGGCTGCGGGGATAGAAAGGGGTGTTCTCGTTTTGAGGGGTCTCCCGCACCTTGCCGAACATTTCAGAATTGTGGAGCAGCACCGGGATATTGCCGCCAAAGAAGCGTTGTCCTTTCGGGACAGCCACATCGTAGACGTGGAACTCACCTTCCTCGGAGGTAACTTCTCTTACCTTAGCCATTCCCAACCGGGATTGGAGTAGGGCTTCCAGGTGTTCAGGCAACTGGATTCCAGCCCTTTTCACTACCCGCCGGACCTTCTCCTTAGAAACCAAAGGCTTATACTTGACTTTGTGGAAGCAAATGCCTTCCATTGCTTGTCGGAAGATAGCCGATGGTAGACACTCCAGCGAGGTTTGCTGCCTTTGTCTATTCAGTTCCCCCTTCCCGCTGAGCAATCGGGCATAGCGAGTGCTTAACTTCAAATCATAGCACACGGCTTCGGGAATCATCGTTCCCTGTGGGCTGAGATGGGCTTTGTTTCGGCGGTGGTAAATACGGCAACCCAGCCCGGCATTTCGCATCAGGTAGACCAATTCCTGGGCCAAGCGGTGGCTGGCGGTTGTAAACGTGATTTCCGTTTCGCGAATCTGCGCGTCTCCCAAATAGCCGCGTAGGAATTCCAGAATCAAGTCCCGATCCAGTTCCCATATCCAGCCAGGCAGGTGCTTCTCCTTGGCGGTGCAGCCGAACTGGGCGCACAAGCTGGCGATCACTTTGCCAATGATGGTCACAGTCCTAGAGGTGGCTTCCGGTTTGAGCCGTTCAGATACTGTCAATTCAGGGAAGAGGCGCGCCGCAATGGCCTTAATGTCGCTGGCTTTTTCCTCTTCCTCCAGGTGGAAGGTCAGGAAAACCCGGTAAAGCCGTCGTTCAGCGTCTAGGTCGCAGTGCCCCTCCGCCAGATAATAGCCCAGCAGCCGCATCAGGTCGCTGAAGACCGGAACATGGGTCTGGTAATTATGGGTCCGAGTTCGATATTCCGCCCGCACCTCAATGGGGATAGGGATGTGACCATCTTTACGGGTGGGGAAGTCCGCCCCGTTGTAAGTGATAAGGTAATCTCCTGGTTGCAGATCAGCCACCGCTTTCTCCATAAAATCCCCGTTTTCGTCAAATACAATCACTGAATGATCACCAGTGACCCGAAGGATCCCCCCACCTTTATAGTGCACTGTGTAGATCCGATCCTTCAGGTGGCGAGTGATGTGGCTCGCCGGGGCGAAGTCGACTCTACCCTGCTCGTCGGCAGTCAGAATCTCCACCCCTTCTAAGGGGATGGTGCAGTTGTCAGCGGTGACGTCGGGGGGCATTAGTGTGGCGATGGGAACGACCTGGATCTCACCCTCTCTCCGTACCAGAACGGGGGTATCGCCAGCCACACTGCTCGACGCCTGGTAGAAGCGGATGGTCGGGTCCACAGTGCGGATGGCATCCAGCACGCGAGTGACTCCCAAGGCCGTCACTTCGCCGGTCAACACCGGTTGGCTCCATGACGTGGGAACGAAGGACATGGCTCCGAGATTGTAGACCTCATCTGGCCGGTGCTCTCGCAAGATGTCAATGATGGAGACCTGATCCATCAGATCGCCTGGAACCAGGGTTATCTTGTCCTGAATATGCTTGATTCGCTCGAAGTTTACCGTGCTGGTGCGGCGCACCATGCCGATAACCTCGTAACCCTTTTCCAGCAGAAACTCGGCCAGATATGAGCCATCCTGGCCAGTGATGCCTGTGATTAAAGCTTTTGGCATTGCTTCGTCTCCTTGTGAAAGTGTGCAAGTTGCAAGTGTGCCACCTCTAGCGTTACTTGCTAACTTGCCGACTTGCCCACTTGTTTCACTCGCTCCCGCCAATAATTCAATACATCCTGCAGGCTCTGCTCAAAAGAAATCCACGGTTGCCAGCCGGTCCGCTCCCGGATCTTGGTGCAGTCGCTGACCATCACTGGCACCTCGGCGGGGCGAAGGCGCTCCGGATCTTGCTCGACGGTGATGTGAATTTTGGCCATAGCCAGCAATGTCTCCAGCAGTTCTCCTATGGAGTGAGCCTGCTCCGAGCCTAGGTTATAGACCTCCCCTGCTTCTCCCTGAGTGATGAGCAGGTGGTATCCCCGCACCACATCGCGCACATCGCTGAAGTCGCGCTGGGGCTCCAGGTTGCCCACCTGGATGACAGGCTCCCGCAATCCCGTTTCGGCCTCGGCTATCTGGCTGGCGAAGTCGGGGGCCACGAAGCCCAGGCGTTGGCGGGGGCCGATATGGTTGAAGGGCCGCACTCGCACGGTGAACAAGTGATGACTCAAATGGTACTGCAGCCCCAGCATATCCTGGGCTATTTTGCTCACCGCGTAGGGATTGGTTGGGCGCAGGGGATTGGTCTCTTTGATGGGCAACTCGTCCGGGTGCACCAGCCCGTATTCCTCGCTGGAGCCGACCACCAGTATCCTGGCTTTGGGGCACAATCTGGCCGCCGCCTCCAAGATGTTGAGCTGGAGGCGGACGTTGACGGCCAGGGTGCCCCAGGGGTCGCGCCGGGAGAGGGAGACCAGAGGCTGGGCAGCCAGGTGAAAGACGTAGTCCGGCTTCGTCCGCTCTACGATGGAGATCACCGTTTCCAGCTCCAAGAGATCGGCCGGATAGAGTTCCAGCCTCTCTCGCAGATGCTCGATATTTTCCTTGGGGCCGTAGACCGTGCCAGCTACCTTCCACTCGGTGTGTTCCAGTAGGTATTCGGCCAGGTGGCTGCCGACGAAGCCAGAGATGCCCGTGATCAACGCTCGTGTCATTTCTCTCTCCTCGTCTAGACGGCTTAAATAATACCCCATTTCGCCTAAAAAGGCAAGCTTCCTTACTTTGCCAGAGATGAACATCTTGAAAGCTATAGGGCAGATCCTTGGCGATTGGGTTTCCGCTAACCGTGCTGTGACCTTCTACCTGCCGGCAGTCACTGACCTGGGCGATAACTATGTGGGATCGGCTGTGGTGGAAGGGCACGATCAGGTGTCTTATCCCGGCCAAAACGTTAATCGCAGAGTAATCGCGATTGCCAACGTGCAGAACTTTGGCTGGGAATGGCAGGGCGATAAGGATTGGGACGGCGGTTACAATGGCTTCAACCGGTAGGAACTGACCATTGAAACTACAAAAGAGGGAGCAAGTGGGCTCCCTCTTTTGTTTTGTCTTTCCATCATCGTGCCTGTTTCCACGGCACATGGCGGAGTGGGTTTTTTACGTCCCCTTCTCCCAAGATCGTAGGTATCTCTCCTGCTCCTCGGTGAGGGTGTCAATCTCGATGCCCATGCTGGCCAGTTTCAGGCGGGCGATTTCCCGGTCTATCTCCTCGGGCACGCTGTACACTTTCCTCTCCAGCTCCCGGCCATGCTTGACCATGTACTCCACGGCCAGGGCCTGGTTGGCGAAGCTCATGTCCATCACGCTGGCCGGGTGCCCCTCCGCTGCCGCCAGGTTGACCAATCGTCCCTCAGCCAGCAAGTTAATGCGTCGCCCATCCGGCAGGATGTATTGATCTACAGACTGGCGCACATGCCGCACCTCGACGGCCATCTCCTTCAGGGCCGGGATGTTGATCTCCACGTTGAAGTGGCCGGAGTTGGCCAGGATGGCCCCATCCTTCATAACTTCCATGTGCTGCCGGTCTATCACATTGATGTCGCCGGTGGAAGTGACGAAGATGTCGCCAATTTTGGCCGCTTCCATCATGGGCATCACCCGGAAGCCATCCATCACTGCCTCCAAGGCCCGCAGGGGGTTGACCTCGGTGACGATGACGTTAGCTCCCATGCCTCGCGCTCGCATGGCGATACCCCGCGCGCACCAGCCGTAGCCGCCCACCACGAAGTTTCGGCCGGCCAGCAAGAAATTCGTGGCCCGCAGGATGCCGTCAATGGTGGATTGGCCGGTGCCGTAGCGGTTGTCGAAGAGGTGCTTGGTGTAGGCATCGTTGACGGCGATGATGGGATAGCGCAGCGCGCCCTGGGTGGCCATGGCCCGCAGGCGGATGACGCCAGTGGTTGTCTCCTCGGTGCCGCCGATGACGTTCTTGATGAGATCGGCTCGCTCTTTGTGCAGGGTGGAGACCAGGTCCGCCCCGTCGTCCATGGTGATGTGGGGGGTGTGGTCCAGGGCGGCGTTGATGTGTTGATAGTAGGTCTCGTTGTCCTCACCCTTGATAGCGAAGACGGGGATCTCGAAGTGGGCCACAATCGAGGCGGCCACATCGTCCTGGGTGGAGAGGGGGTTGGAGGCACAGAGGCGCACGTGGGCTCCGCCTTCCTGGAGGGTGTGAACCAGGTTAGCCGTCTCCGAGGTCACATGGAGGCAAGCGGAGATGCGGATGCCTTGGAGGGGCTTCTCCCTGGCGAAGCGCTCTCGGATCAGCCGCAGCACCGGCATCTCCTGCTCCGCCCACTCGATCTTGAACCGGCCTTTGGTGGCCAGGGATATGTCCTTGACGTCGTAGTTGCTGTGAGTCATTTTTCTCCTTCCTGAATGTAGGAATATCGGCGAATCGGCTATGGTGCCTTCTTGTGGATCAGCGGCAGGTACAGTTTCCAGGCGGGGGTGGGGGTAATTGTGGGTGTGCATGTGGGCGTTGGTGTTGGCGTCTTGGTTGGAGTAGGAGTCACTGGATTCCCTTCCACCGAGAAATCGGTTGTAGCATGGAGTACGCCCTGCAGGGGCCCTGTGTCGAGGGTACATTCTACGTCATAGTTCCCCTGGGTGGCGTCGCCTGCGAGGTAGAAATCGCACATCCATGGCCAACTCCAGCGACAGTCATCCTCATACACGATTTCTTCTTGTGGATCCCTCACTATGATGCAAGGAAGGACTCGTGTCTGCTCCGGCCCCCAGGCGACCTGTCCCAGGTGGTTTCCAAAGCCATCTACTACGACTGGATACAGGTACACCCTGGCGCCCGGCCGGTAGGTGGCTTGCCCTGGAGAGATGGAGGCGGTGTGGCTGCCTCCCGCCCAGACCGTTGTCACGCTCCCGGCTGCAATATCGTGGGGAGTGTCCTTGACGTCGTAGTCAAATAGCCATTCGGTGCTGGCGTCTTCGCTGATCTCGCGGTGGAGACCTAGCTCGTAGCGGTCGGCCGACAGCACTGTAGTCTCCCCGTCTGCCATAACAAAAATGGGGCTCCACCATCGGCACGACGGCTCAGGCATCATGCTCAATCCCATCTCAGTAGGGCCGGAGAGCCGCATGAGCACCTGAGCAGTTCCCATCTGGGTGGCATCAAAGGCTATGGCCATGGGACTGGTCACTGTGATCCCACGCTGATTCAGGTAGTATCGGTCGTCCCAACTGGTTGCTAACCCACAGTACGTACCCGGCGTTAAATCTACATGCAGATGACCTTCCGAGTCCATCTCGCCAACATCATTGACGCCCATCGCAACTGGTTCGAACGAAATCGTAGCCCCAGCCAATGGCTGTCCATCCAAGAGGTGGGCACTCACTTCCACCGACACAGTTCCAGTGGTATCCAGAGTCAGCGAGCCAGGCGCGCTTACCCCTTCCCGGACGATGACGAAGTGGTCTCTCCAAGAGGACACAGTCAGGGTCCAGGTTCCATCTGGCACGGCGACCTCGGCCTGACCATTCTCGTCTGTAGAACCGTACCACCGCTTCCTATCGAGTGTCGGCGGGTAGGCTTCCACATGAGCCGATACCGCTGGCTTGCTACTCTGGTTCAGCACCTGGAGATGGATTCCCTCGTCGGTTGCGTCGGCGGAAATAGGGGCGTCCAAATCGTGTATCCAAACGCGCTCCCCACGTCGGGTCTCTATCCGAGCACCGCCGCTCTCGTGCCAGACCGAAGTCAACGTCGGCGCAGGGCTTTCGGAGGATAGATTGGTGTTGCCGGTATTGCCCGGGTCAGCCAGAGACAGGCCTGCAAGAAGGACCAAGCTGACCAGTATCAAAAGAATCATAGAGAGTGCTATCTGCTCTCTCCTCACCAAACCATAAACTCCCCTCGTGCCAGGCGGGCGGTGAAGTCGTAGATGTTGGCCAACTCGTTCTCCACGACGGCCTCTACGTCGTCTCGGATGGCTTCCAGTTCTACGTCGGGCTCCAAGATTAGTTGGGCCGAGGCGATGAGAGGTTGGTCAATAGGTTGGCCGATCTGGCTGCAGAGCCAGATGTAAACCTCTCGGATGCCCGGCACAGTTTCGTAGACTTTCTCGGCGATTTTGTGTGAGAGCAGGTTGTAGATTTTGCCCACGTGGCTGACGGGGTTCTTTCCCGCCGCGGCCTCGGTGGTCATGGGCCGGTTTAGAGCGATAACTCCATTGACTTTATTGCCCCGTCCCACCTGGCCGCAATCGCCTCCCTCAGCCGAGGTGCCCAGTACCGTCAGGTACATGCCAGCTTCACCCCGGCCCGGAACATCGAGGGTGTTGATGTCTACAGTGATTTTTTCGATTTTGTGCTGATGTCTGGCCACAAAATCCTCTACTTCGGCCTGGATAGCTTCTTTGCGCTCGAAGTAGACTTTTTCGCTGGGGATGAAGCGGTCAACAAAAGCGATGGCGATGGTCAGCACCAATTCATGGTCATGCCGATAGCCCATCACTTTGATATCTTCACCTACTTCAGGAAAAATGGCCTTGAAAGCGGTGGAGTTCAGGTAGCGCTCGGTGGCCAGCACTATCTGTTCGGTCTCCGATAGAGGCGCGTAACCCACCCCTGCTGAGGTATCGTTGGCCCCGATGATATCTCGATCGAAGATGTCGGTCAGCTCTGGCGAGCCGGGCTTGATCTCGTTCTGAAAGACGATGTGTTTATCCACATCCACGAAGCGCAGGTTAGCTCGTAGCCAGGCCTTGGCTGTGGCCTCGGCGATTTCCCCCACCGGGATTTTCTTCCCTTGAGCTTCGTAAATGGCACGGTCGCCGAACACCAGGCGCATAGGCTCCTCGACCGTGCCTCCGCCTAACCGGGGCGTAGTCCTGCCGGCCACCAGGAGCCCCTTGTCAATGTTGTGGTGCAGGATGCGACCAAAGGTGTCCAGGTATGCTCTGCAGAGTTCCACCGAAATCGCTTCCATAATGGCGTCGCAAATGGAATCGGGGTGGCCAACGCCTTTTCTCTCTACCAGCTCGACCCGCTGTTCTTCGACGGGGATTCGGCTCAGGCTTTCTAGAATTATGTTTCTCATTGTCACGCTCCTTTGCTTGGATATTCGGTATTGGTTATTTGTGATTGCCTATCACTTCAATGTAGGGACAGTATCTGCGGAAGCCCAGTTTCTGATAGATGCTGATGGCTTCAGTGTTTCTCTGGTTCACGTTGAGGACGACGTCGAGGCCAAGGGCTAGAAGCTCTTCCACCACACGGCTGGTGCAGGCGGTGGCATAGCCTCGGCGCCGGTGATCGGGGTGGGTGAAGATGTTCCCCACGGCTGCCACGCCGACGGTCGGTGAGACCAGGTGAGTGCCTGCCGCGGAAACCAACTGTCCGTTGACCTCGACGCCGTAGTATATGCCGTCCTGCAACTGATAAGGGGCAAAGGCGTCCCCGCCGCCCAGTCGGTAGAGCTGATGCAGGGCGTCCAGGTGGGAGAGGTCCAACTTGATCGTCGGGCCAGCGATAGGACGAAAGTCCTCTGGGGCTATTGTCATACGGAACATCTTCTCAATCTCATCTAGGGCATAGAAGGCCTTTACCACAGGCAGGTGCTTCTCACGACAGGTGAAGTAGGCCCGTTTAGGTTGCAGAGCTGAATCCAGGATAGCGGCCAAGCCCTCGGTATTCCCCATAGTGAAGAGAGCAGGAGGATTGAGGCCGGTGAAGAACAGGGCTAGGGTCTGTATCTTCCCGTCATCCTCGGCCCCGAACCATTGGGACTTAGCGAAGAGCTCGGCCTCCAGGTCGCCGATAGCGTAGGCGGCATAGAGGCGATCTCGCTGTAGGAAGGCCAGGATTTG
>CAZRSI010000033.1:0-2387 GCA_964602575.1 uncultured Anaerolineae bacterium | reverse complement strand
TTGACCAATTGACCATTCGACCATCTGGCCAATTAGACCATCCGACCACCCAACCATTTCAGCCCAAGAACCTATCCCTAAGAATTGTGAACAGCGCTTTCAATCCGTCTTTCGCCCTGATCTTCTTTCCCTCCTCGAAGGACCTCGGCTGGTAGGAAATGGGCACCTCAACGATCTGGTAGCCCCTCTTGAGAAGTTTATCTGTTAGCTCGAAGTCCAGGTCGAATCCGGCGCAGGTTAGGTCCAGCTCCTTTAGCACACTGGTTCTCACCATCTTGCAAGCTGTGGCCGCGTCGGTGAGTTTGGCTCCAAAAAGCAGATTAATCAGAAAGGTCAGGAAGCTCACTCCCCAGTAGTAGTGAGTGTAGATAGCCTTTGGTCCACCTAGCACTCGCGATCCGTAGACAGCATCCAGGTTCTTCTGTACGGCCAGGTCAATGAGTTTGTACCAGTCCTGGGGATCGTATTCCAGGTCGGCGTCCTGGATGATGGTATAGTCACCCGTGCAGTAGGGGATGGCTGTCCTGATAGAGGTTCCCTTACCATAATTCCGGGGCTGGAAAATGATGTGGATGCTGTTATCGTTGATCTGCTGGAGCAGTTCCCGCGTCCCATCGGTGGAGCAGTTGTCCACGACGATGATCTCCTTCTCGATCTCCACCGCTTTCACTCGCTCCAGGGCGGTTAGGAAGGTGTCTCTCTCGTTATAAACGGGCATGATTACGGATAATTTCATGGTACTCCCTTGTTAGCTACTCAGCTTGGTCTGAAAAATGGCTGTAGAGTTCCTCTAAGTTCCCCTAAGTTCCTTTGACATAAGGAAACTCTGGGGAACTTCGGAGAACTCATATGGTTAGCGGTTGGCAGAGCTCTTGTTCGCAAAGAATTCCTCAAACTTCGCCAGTACGTAGTTGATACGCACCTCGTCCAGTCCCGGATAAACCCCGATGAAGAAGGAGTTCCTCATCACCAGGTCGGAGTTCTCCAGTTTCCCCACCAGCCGGCATTTCATGTTCCGATAGCCAGGCTGTTTGAGGATGTTGCCTGCGAAGAGGAGCCTGGTTTCGATGCGGGCGTCCTCCAGCCAGCGCACCAACTCCTGGCGGGTGAAAGGCGCGTTGGGCCTGACGGTTATGGGAAAGGCGAACCACGACACATCGGCCCGTTCGCTCCAGCGGGGGAGGATCAGGTGGTCGTCATATCGCTTCAACCCTTCGAAAAGCCTCTCGAAATTGTGCTTGCGCTTCTTGATGAAGTCCGGCAGCTTCTCCAATTGGACAATTCCCAGGGCGGCCTGGATGTCGGTGGGACGGAGGTTGTAGCCAATGTTGGTGTAGAGGTATCTGTGATCGTAGGTGCCGGGGAGGCCGGGTATTTCCCACTCGAAGCGTCGCCCGCAGGCGCCGTTGGGATCCGTGGTATTGTACTTGCACCAGCAGTCGCGGCCCCAATCTCGGATGGAGCGGGCGATCTTAGCCAGGTTCTCATCGTTAGTGAGCACTGCGCCCCCTTCGCCGGTGGTGATGTGGTGAGCAGGGTAGAAGCTCAACGTGCCCAGGTGACCGAAAGTGCCCACGTATTTGTCATCGAAGCGCGAGCCCAGGGCATCGCAGGCATCTTCGATAATGAACAGTCCGTGTTTTTCTGCCAGCCTCGTGATCTCGTCCATCTCACAGGGATTGCCCAGAGTGTGGGGTACGAAGATTGCCCTGGTTCTATCGGAGATGGCCTTCTCCAGGGCGGAGACCTCGAGGTTGTAGGTGCCCAGTTCACAGTCCACGAAGACAGGGATCAGGCCATATTGGATCAAGGGGGCGACAGTAGTGGGGAAGGTGACCGCAGGGGTGATGACCTCGTCGCCCGGTTCCAGGCGATTTTCCAGCTCGTTGGAGCAGAGTGTGGCCACGGCCAGCAGATTGGCTGAGGAGCCGGAGTTCACGAATATCGCATCTGACACGCCCAGGAACTCCGCGAGTTTTCTCTCGAACTCCTCGGCGTAGCGCCCCATGGTCAGCCAGAACTCCAGCACGGCGTCCACCATGGCTATCATCTCCCGCTCGTCATAAACCCGTCCCGCGTAGTGGATCTTGGTCTGGCCCGGGATGAAGGGTTGCCCGCTGTGCTCTAATTTGTAGAATTCCGCAATCTTTTCGAATATCTCGTGCTTGAGGGAATCAGTCTCGCTCATCGAGAGCTCCTTAAACGAAGGTGTACCTGCATCGATTATCGAATGCGAACGCCGCGCTCAGTTGAGCTGCATAATGCAGAGTTGCTCGAATGTCCTCAGGCTGAAGGCGGGGATATTCCCGTAGGATTTCCTCCTCAGATATACCTTAGATATACCTTGGGCAAGCATCTTCAGGATCAATTCCACAGGAATGCGAGCC
>CAZRSI010000032.1:0-17250 GCA_964602575.1 uncultured Anaerolineae bacterium | reverse complement strand
GAAGGTTAAGAATCTAATCACGTAACCGCGGGTTGGCTCGTATTTGCGACACTCCACAGGGAGACTACCTAAACTTAAGCAGGGCGCTCATGTCCGACAAAACTCCCTTGCTCGACCTAACCTATAATCAACTGCGGGAACTCCTCACCTCCTGGGGTGAGCCTTCCTACCGGGCCGATCAGATTTGGAGCTGGCTCTATCGCTCGTTGGCCAGCAACTTCCAGGAGATGACCAACCTGCCCAAGGAGCTGCGGGAGAGGCTGGCGGAAACTGCCCTCCTGCAAACCATGAGGCCCCTGGACGAGAAGGTTTCCGCCAATGGCCTGACGCGCAAGGTGCTCTTTGCCCTGCGCGACGATGAGACCATCGAGAGCGTGCTGATGCACTATGAGCGGCGGCACACTGTTTGCATTTCCACCCAGGTGGGCTGCCCCCTGGGCTGTGTTTTCTGTGCCACGGGCCAGAGTGGCTTTGTGCGGAATCTCTCAGCGGGGGAAATCGTGGAGCAGGTGCTCTTCTTTGCCCGCTCTCTGCAGGCAGATGGTGAGAGGCTAACCAATGTTGTTTTTATGGGCATGGGCGAGCCGCTAGCCAACTACGAAGCTACCTGGCAGGCAATCGAAACGCTAAATGATAAAAAGGGATTCAAGCTAGGAGCGAGACGGATCACCATCTCAACGGTAGGCTTGGTCCCGGGCATCCGCCGCCTGGCTGAGGAAGGAATTCAGGTCGGTCTGGCCATTTCCCTTCATGCGCCCACTGATGAGTTGCGCAATGAATTGGTGCCCGTCAACCGCCGGCATCCCCTGAACCAACTGATGGCCGCTTGTCACTATTATGTTGAGCGGACGGGAAGACGCATCAGCTTCGAGTACGCTTTAATTGATGGAATCAACGACGGGGTAGAGCAAGCTCGCCAACTGGCTCATTTGCTCGATGGCTTGCTGTGCCATGTCAATCTGATTCCTCTCAACCCCGTTCCTGAGTTGCCGTATCGGCCCTCATCGCCAAGCAGGATTCGGGCCTTCCAAGCCGAACTCGACCGCTTGAAGGTGCCAAACACCCTGCGGGTGGAACGGGGCGCGGATATCCAGGCTGGCTGCGGACAACTACGATCTCGAAGGATGCCAGTGGTAAGAGGGTAGACTTTCCCCTATTCACTTCGTCTTGCATTTTTCCATAATCCAGTGTATGATTATGTTTGGGTGCTTAGGGCCAATACAGGTGGGCCTTTGATCATCTGGAAGATAAAGTGTCCGCGGGAAAATATCATTATCTGGGCTCGAAGTTATTATGGAAGCTGGAGGGGCATAGCGAAATTAGCAACCCTGAGACGAGAAAAGTGTTATATACACCGGAAATCAAAGAGCCAGCCCTACTGAATTGTGAGCTGGCAAGTTTGGTGCATAGCGAATGGCGAAAAGCCGTAAGCTATGTTTTAGCGAGTGTTTTCAGGCACTTAGCACAAACGTTTAGGCGCTTAGTGACGCCACCCTTGGTGATAGTAACTTTTTGAATATTAGGCTTCCACTGACGGTTTGTAGCCTTTTTGGAATGGCTGACGTTATGCCCAAATTGGACGCCCTTGCCACAAATATCACACTTAGCCATCTTTACTCCTTTAATCAGTAATGTTCAATATAATCATACCACAATAAGCCACTTTGTGCAAATTCTTTGAATGAGGTAAATATAAATGACAGAGGAGATAAGATTGGGTAGAATTGAAGTGTCGCCAACGGCTATCGCCAGCATTGCCAGTCAGGCAGTGCTCAATTCATATGGCGTGGTTGGCATGGCTTCCAAAAGCTTGGTGAATGGCCTAGCTGAGCTCCTTCATCCAGAGAGCAAACGAGGGGTGGAGGTAAGACTGGAAGGTGATGAAATCATAATAGATCTCTATGTGGTCATCGAGTATGGTACCAGAATTTCCACTGTTGCCCACAACATAATGAGCAATGTGAAATTTAGCGTGGAGAAGGCCCTGGGCGTGCCCGTTTCTCAGGTGAACGTCCACGTCCAGGGCTTGCGCGTCAGCGATTTGGGCATTGGAAATTGATACTGACCTTCAAAATGGAGATGGAACTTTGACAGATAAGGCAGCGAATTCTTGCAATGGTACAGGACTAAGGCAGGCTCTGGAGGCCAGCACCGCCTGGTTGGAAAGGCACGTTGAGCTTATCAACGCCTTAAACGTTTACCCCGTGCCCGATGGGGATACCGGCACCAACATGTTGCTCACCATGCGAGCCGCTCTTGATGAACTTAACAACCCCTCGTCATTATCGGCCTCGGCTTCAGCCGTTGCTCATACGGTGTCTTATGGGGCCCTCATGGGAGCTCGCGGCAACTCAGGGGTCATCCTATCCCAGTTGTTCCGAGGCCTGGCCAGAAGCCTGGATAAAAAAGAGACTTTCGACGCTCTGGAGTTGGCTCAGGCCATGAAAGAGGCCTCCGCAACAGCCTATCAGGGCGTTATCAAGCCCGTTGAAGGGACTATTCTCACCGTGGCCCGTGAGGCGGCTGAAGCGGCCATGGCCGCCGCACAGGAGAAAAACGACCTTATCTACGTCCTGGAGAGAACAGTAGAAGAGGCCAGACACTCCGTGGCCAGAACGCCGTCCCTTTTGTCTGTGCTGGCGGAGGCTGGGGTAGTTGACGCAGGTGGTCAAGGGTTGCTTGTCATTTTAGAAGGTGCTTTGCGCTTTGCCCGTGGAGAGGAGATAGGGGAACCTTCGATGGTCGAAGCGGCGGCCAGATTAGAAGTGCCGGTCGAGGAAGAGTATGGCTACGAAACAATGTTTGTCCTCCGTGGTGAAAACCTGAACGTGGACGAGATCAGAGAAGCCATCTCCACCATGGGCGAATCGGTGCTGGTGGTTGGCGATTCTAAGACCGTCAAGGTCCATGTCCATACCATGGAGCCAGGCAAACCCCTTGACTACGCGGCAAAGCTGGGCAGCCTCACGCAGATTAGCGTCGAGAACTTGCAAGAGCAGTATCGGGAATTTATCCGCCGCAGTGAGGCAACTGTCCATGAGCGCTCGCACTCCCCCTCTGTGACAAAGGATTGGGGCGATGTGGCTATTGTTGCTGTCGCTCCCGGCGAGGGCCTGGCTCGCGTGTTCGAAAGCCTGGGGGCCAGTACAGTGGTGCCTGGGGGGCAAACTATGAATCCCAGCACCCAAGAGATACTGGAGGCCATCCAAAGCGTAGATGCTGAAAAGGTGATCATCTTGCCTAACAATGTCAACGTTATCATGGCATCTCAACAGGCAGCAGAACTCTCCCCTAAGCAAGTGGTTGTCATACCCACCAAGAGCGTCCCTCAAGGCGTTAGTGCGTTGTTAGCCTTCAATTATCAGGTGGACCTGGAAACCAATGCTCAGATGATGAAACGAGCATCCCGCAATGTTCAGACCGCTGAGATAACCACAGCCACCCGCGCCGCTCAGATCAATGGTGTTAGTGTGGTGAAGGGGCAATACATTGGCCTTTTGGATGGGGAGCTAACTGTCTCGGGCAATACCCTTGAGGAAGTCGTCTATGAAATGCTACGCCAGATGAAGGCGGATGAACAGGAGATAATCACCATCTACTACGGCCGAGATGTCGCCGATACGGGAGCTGAGAAGCTAGCTGATGAGATTCGAGCCAGTTACCCCGATCAAGAGGTGGAACTGGTAGATGGCGGGCAGCCCTATTATCAATACATTATATCAGTGGAATAAGGGAAGAGTTTGCTATTTCCAGTAATGGGCCTGCGCAGCAGGTCGGGGGGTGTGGGGGGCGTCCCCCCAATACCCCTTCTTCTCATCGCCAGTGTGGGACATTGGCCCAGTGAGCCCTGCTCTGAAGAGGAAAAAGTGGGGTTGAGGGGGTACCCCTCAAGCTCCCCAGGCTTTGCTGCGCAAGCCCAGTAATTGCTACTGGATAGCTTCAATTGCGGGAGAATGAAGGATGGGAAGGGTGAAAATCGTCACAGACAGCACTGCACAACTGGAAACGAGCGTGGCCAAGAGGCTGGGAATCACCGTGGTCCCTCTCACTGTCCGCCTTGGCGACGAAACTTTCCGAGAGGGAGTGGATATTACCGCCGAGGAATTCTTCCAGAAACTGGATCACAGTTCCGAAATGCCTGTTGCTTTCCCTCCCTCGGTAGAAGATTTTCTGGAGGTTTATACCAAACTAAGCAAAACGACGGATCAGATTATGTCCATCCATATCTCCAGCAAGCTGAGCCAGACGTGCGACAGGGCGATAACAGCCTCTCGAGCCCTACTGGGGCGCTGTGAGATCACCGTCGTTGACTCCCTTACCACCTCGTTGGGCTTGGGGATATTGGCTACTGCCGCAGCCAAGGCCGCAGCCAAGGGCCAGACTCTGGATGAGATAGAGTTCCTGATTCGCGGCATGATCCCGCGTATCTATATCGTTTTCTTGGCAGAGACCTTGGAGTATCTGGAGAGGGGCGGGCGCATTGGCCCAGCGCAAGCCCTGTTGGGCACCATGTTAAATATCAAGCCCTTCTTAGCTATTGAAGATGGCGAGATCATACCCATGGAAAAAGTGCGCGACCGTCAAGGTGCTGTAGACAAACTGTTTGAATTCGTGGCCGAATTCTCCTCCATCGAACAGATGGCGATTCTGCAAAGCACCCCCGAGCCTATGGAGGAGACAAAGCTCCTGATCGAGCGTCTGGAAATGATCTTCCCTGAAATAAAGCCCCCTATATTGGTCTACAGCCCTGTGCTAGCCTGCCATATTGGGCCCAATGGCCTAGGGGTGATTGTTTACGAGGGGCTTGAGGAAGGATTGAGAGGTGGGCCAATCGGCATCTAAAGTCAGGGTGGTTACTGATAGCGCATCCGATATCCCCCCAGCGATAGCGAGGGGCCTGGGCATCACTGTGGTACCCTGCAATGTCCACTTTGGGGAGAGGACGTACCGAGATGGGATTGACTTGACGAGCGAGGAGTTCTTCGTTAAGCTGGTCAGTAGCCCTGTGATGCCCACCACCTCTCAACCGTCGGTAGGTGTGTTCCAGGAAACATACCGACGATTGGCCAAAGAGACTAACCAGATAATCTCTATCAACCTTCCAGCGAAGCTAAGTGCCACTCTTAACTCAGCTCGTTTAGCTGCCCAATCGCTCCCTGAAGTAGAGATTGCTATTGTGGACTCTACCCAGGTGTGCATGGCCCAGGGCTGGCTGGTCATCATTGCGGCCCGGGCGGCGCGCCAGGGTATGGGATTGGCCGACATCGTTGCCCTGGTCGAGGACACGATACCTCGCCTGCGTCTGATCGCCTTCCTCGACACCTTGGAGTACCTTCAAAAGGGGGGACGCATCGGTAAGGCATCCGCTCTCTTGGGCACATTGTTAAAAGTGAAGCCCCTCATCCAGGTTCTGAACGGCGAAGCCCTGCCTCTGGAGAATGTGCGGACCAGGCAGAAAGCTCTGCAGCGGCTGGTGGAAATCGTGGGCGACCTGGGGCCGCTGGAGGAGGTCGCTGTAATGCATGCCAATGCTCCGGCTACCGCACGGCAATTGGTCGAGATGCTGGCCCCTATCTACCCTCCGGACTGCATCCTCATCGGCCAGGTGGGAGCCATTCTGGGGACTCACGCCGGTCCCGGCGCCGTCGGTGTAGCATGTGTGGTGAGGGGGTAAAGGGCAGGGATTGGGAATTGATTGGAGGAATACCTATTGTCACTCGTTGACTCGTTGCCTCACTTGGAGGTTGCATGACCGCGGCTTTTGAGAAACTAGCGAAAATCTTGGAACTGGAACAGGAACAAGGATACCGCAACAGGGCCGTCATTGGGGGCTTGGATAAGTTTGCCTCTTTCTGGCACGAAGAAGCTCGTCAAGAGGCCAAAGAGTTGGAAAGCGCTCGCTTGGTGGAAGAGATCGTGGCTTTGCTACAGTGCTATCCAACTGTAGAAAGTCGGGGAGAGCGGGAGAGGATTGTAGAAGAGATACTTAACAAGCTAAATCAGAGGTCGGAGGAGATTAAACAAGAAGAAGAGGCCCCCAAACCTAAAGAGGAACCGCCCCGCGAGCGCCTGGGCCTGGACTCGCCCATCACCGCCCTTGTGGGCATTGGCCCGAGCCATGCCAAGCGATTCGAGCGGCTGGGTGTTAGGACCATCCGCGACCTTCTATATTTTTTCCCGCGCCGCTACAATGACTTCAGTTCCCTGAAAACCATCAACCAACTGGAGTACGGCGAAGAGGTGACCATCATTGGCACGGTTTGGCAGACCAAGGTCCGCGAGACACGCAAGGGGGGCGTTATCGTCACCAGCATCATCTCCGATGGCACGGGCACTATCCAGGCAACCTGGTTCAACCAGCCCTACCTGGCCAGGCGCTTACCCTCTGGCCGACAAATTGTCCTCAGTGGCAAAGTGGATGAGTATCTGGGCCGCCTTGTCTTTCAGTCGCCAGAATGGGAACCTCTGGAGAAAGAGCTCATTCACACTGCCCGCCTCGTGCCCGTTTATCCCCTTACCAAAGGGCTGAGCGCTCGCTGGCTGCGCCGCTTAATGAAAAGGACTGTGGATTATTGGTCGAAGCGCTTGCCCGACTATTTGCCCGCCAAACTGCGCGAGCGGGCCAATCTGGTGGACCTGGAGACGGCTATCAGCCAGATCCACTTTCCCGAAGACAAAGAAAGCCTGGAGAAAGCGCGGCGGCGTCTCAGCTTCGACGAATTCTTTTTGATCCAATTGGGGGTGCAACGTCAACGCCATCTGTGGCGGTCTAAACCGGGCAGACCTCTGACCATAGATGAACATCTAGTAGATTCTTTTCTGCGATCATTGCCTTTTGCCCTGACCGATGCTCAACGGCGCGTTTTATGGGAGATTATAAACGACCTGCGTCAGCCTCGCCCCATGAGCCGTCTCCTCCAGGGCGATGTTGGCTCTGGAAAGACAGTGGTAGCTGTAGCAGCGATGCTTGTGACGGTGGCCAACGGTTGCCAGGCTGTGATGATGGCTCCCACAGAGATACTGGCGGAGCAACACTACAAGACAGTCACAGAGTTGTTGGCGAATTTCGAATGGCCCATCGGGGTTCGTCTTCTCGTGGGCAGCTTAACGCCCTTGGAGAAAGAACGAATTCACCAGGAAGCTGCTAGTGGGGATGCCGATATCATCATCGGCACCCATGCTCTGATCCAGGAAGGGGTGAGGTTCAAAGACCTGGGGCTGGCCGTCATAGATGAACAGCATCGTTTTGGGGTGGCTCAGCGAGCGACCCTGCGCCAAAAGGGGGTTGGCTCTGATGGGGTATGGCCCCATGTGCTGGTCATGAGCGCAACACCTATCCCCCGTACCTTGGCCTTGACTATCTATGGGGACCTGGACATCTCGGTGATTGACGAGTTACCTCCGGGGCGACAGGAGATAAAGACCTACTGGCTCACGCCGCGAGAGCGGGAGCGGGCCTATAGTTTTCTGCGCAGCCAGATCGAACAAGGCCACCAGGCATTTATCATCTGTCCTCTAGTGGAGGAATCGGAAAAGATCGAGGCCAAGGCTGCTGTGGAGGAACATCAACGGCTCCAGAGAGAGGTTTTCCCGGATCTTAGATTGGGTCTGCTCCACGGTCGCATGAAGGGCGAGGAAAAAGAAGCCGTAATGGCAGCCTTCAAGCGCGGTGAGTTCGACATCCTGGTTTCCACCTCGGTAGTGGAATTGGGCATAGATGTGCCCAATGCCACGGTCATACTGGTGGAAGGAGCCAACCGTTTTGGCCTGGCCCAGTTGCACCAGTTCCGTGGCCGGGTGGGACGTAGCAAGTATCCATCCTACTGCCTGCTGGTCTCCGACTCTTCAACCCCGGAGGCCGAGGAGCGGCTGCGGGCCATCGAGACTACCCAGGATGGCTTTGCCTTAGCCGAGAAAGACCTGGAGTTGAGAGGTCCGGGCGAATTCTTCGGTACCCGTCAGAGTGGCTTGCCTGAGCTTACAATGGCCCGGCTCAGCGATGTTAGGATCTTGGAACAGGCCCGTGCTGAAGCCCAAGCCCTCTTCAGAGAGGATCCGGACTTAAGCAAGCCGGAGCATCGCCTGCTGGCTCGCAAGCTGGCGGAGTTCTGGAGGGGAGAAGCAGACCTTAGCTAATCGAGGGGGCCCCCGATTGTTGCATTGCGCATTTTAGCCAAATTGGAGGCTGTTTATGACTATTGCCATCTATCCAGCTACCTTCGATCCCATTACCAATGGTCATATAGATATAGCGGAGAGGGCAGCGGCTATCTTCGACGAGTTGATCGTTGCCGTGTATGCTCGCCCCCTAAAGCGGCTTCTCTTCTCCACCGAGGAGCGTCTGGAGATGACTTGTGAAGCTCTCAAGCATATACCCAATGTCACCGTCGAGAGCTACGGTTGCTTGACCGTGGAGTTCGCCCGCCAAAAGGGAGCTCGAGTAGTGGTTCGAGGCTTGAGAGTGCTTTCCGATTTCGAATGGGAGTTTCAACTGGCGCTAACCAATAAGAAGCTGGCCCCGGATATTGAGACGGTCTGCTTGATGGCCAGCCAGGAGTACTCTTTTCTAAGCTCTAGTGTGGTCAAGGAAGTAGCGATGGTTGGAGGCTGTATAGACAATATGGTGCCTGCCCATGTCGTGTCTGCTCTCAAACGCAAGTTTGAGAGATTGGGGGAGGAGGGGAGCGACAGGGTGCAGATAATTTCATTGCGAGATTGAAGCTGCCAAGCAGTCATCTCGGGTTTCATGGAATTACAAAGGGGGTATCAAAATGGACATCCTTTATTTAATAGATGAATTGGAGTCCAGGGTTACAGAGGGCCGGCGGCTTCCTCTCAGCTCGAACGTCGTTGTAGATGAAGAAGAGATCTTCGACATCATCAACGAGATGCGTTCACGCATCCCTGAGGAGGTCAGGCAGGCCCAGAAGATCGTCCGGGAGAAGGAGCGGATCATCGCCCAGGCCCACGAGGAGGCGGAACGCATTGTAGCCCTGGCCGAAGAAAAGGCCAAGGAGGTGCTGGGTCAGCAGGAGATAGTGAAGGGGGCCCAGGCCCGGGCCGACACTATAATCGAGCGGGCCCAACGCGAGGCGGAAAAACTCAAAACCGATGCTGACGACTACGTTGTCGCGGTGCTGAGCCAACTGGAGTCCCAGTTGGAAAGTCTACTTGTTACAATACGGAATGGCATTCAGCTCGTGCAGGAGAGAGAGTCGGCTGCCCAAAGCGCGAAAACGGAAGAGCAGGGTGTTTCTTGACACATGGGCCACTCTGACTATAATGATACTGATACTTTAGTCAATGTCTATACCGAACGTGTGGTGTAAGAGCGTCTCACCGGCGTTTCACGCAACACGTTCACACTCATTTTATTAAAGGAGAGCAAAACAAATGGGAGCATTACCTAAGAGAAAAGTTTCCAAGAGGCGTCGGAATAACAGGCGCGCCCATCATGCTTTGAAACCGGCAAAGCTGGTGCTTTGCCCTCAATGCCATGAACCATGCCTTCCCCATCAAGTCTGTCCATCTTGTGGCAGTTATCGAGGCGTTGAGGTTATCGAGGTCAAAACCAAGAAGAAGTCCGAATAGCCACTTCGGTTATCGGTAATCAGTGACGGTATCCCTGGTTACTGATCACTGATTGCTGATCACTGTTTACTGAATAACTGGAAAGGGGAGGCAAAGATGATCAGAACACCCCTATGTGACCTGCTCGGTATCAAGTATCCTATTGTAGAGGGAGGTATGGCCTGGGTTGGCACAGCTGAACTCGCTGCCGCTGTTTCCAATGTCGGCGGCCTGGGCGTTATTGGGGTGGGCAATGCCCCCACCGGGGAGGTGGCAGAAGAGATCCGTCGGGTCAAGGAGCTAACCGATAAGCCATTTGGCCTAAACATCCCTCTTGCAGTCTCTGAATACGCTGATGAGGTCGTGTCCCTGTGCATCGAGGAGGGGGTGGATATCGTTATCATCGGAGCCTGGAGGCCGGGGAATCATATTGCTCGCCTCAAAGAGGCAGGCAAGACTGTCATTCCTGTCGTGGCCTCGGTGGCCTTGGCTAAGCGCCTGGAGCGCCAGGGAGTAGATGCGCTTATAGCTGAGGGAATGGAGTCGGGAGGGCACATTGGTGACATAGCCACCATGCCTCTGATACCCCAGGTGGTGGATGCGGTGAATATCCCCGTCGTTGCTGCTGGCGGATTCGCCGATGGCCGAGGACTAGTGGCTGCCTTGGCTTTGGGCGCCCAAGCCATACAAATGGGCACCCGTTTCATTTGTACGACCGAGTGCACTGTTCACGAGAACTATAAGCAAGCAATCGTTAAGGCCAGGGACCGCTCCACAATGACGACAGGGCACAGCATTGGCCATCCCGTGCGTGCCCTCAGGAATCCCATGACTCACCAGTTCGAGGAGCTGGAGCAACGTGGTGTGTCGGAGAAAGAGATCATCGAGTTTGGCACGGGTAAGCTGAGGTTGGCGGCCATCGAGGGGGATGTGAAAAATGGCTCCGTTATGGCAGGGCAGATCGCGGGGCTGGTCAACGACATCGTGCCCGTCAAAGAGCTCATCGAGCGCATCGTGGCCGAGGCGGAGGAGATAATCGAACGGCTACAGAAAGTTGTCAATGCCAGCCAGGAGGAGAGCCAATCTTGAAGATCGCCTTTGTCTTCCCCGGCCAGGGCTCGCAGTACGTGGGCATGGGCCAGGATTTGTATGAAACATATCCTGAGGCAAAAGTCATCTTCGATGAGGCCGATGAGATTCTGGGCTTTTCCCTTTCCGAGTTATGCTTTGAAGGGCCGAAGGAGGAACTTGACGATACCATCAATACTCAGCCAGCCGTCTTTGTCACAAGCCTTGCCTGTTTGGAGGTTCTGAAGTCGCGACTTTCCGCAAGTCCGCTCTTCCTTGCCGGCCACAGCCTGGGTGAGTATACGGCTTTAGTGGCTGCCGGAGCCCTTGATTTCGCCGATGGCCTGAAGCTCGTGCGGGAGCGTGGCCGCCTGATGATGGAAGCGGGGGAGCGGAATCCTGGTGCCATGGCTGCCATCTTGGGCTTAGAAGCGGAAACTCTGGACGAAATCTGCCAGATGGCCAGCCGGGAAACCAGTGGGATCGTGCAGTTGGCCAATTACAACTCCCCTGGCCAGATCGTCATCTCCGGTCATAAAGAGGCTTTGGAGCGAGCCCTGGAGCTCGCCAAAGAGCGAGAAGCCAGGCGGGTCATCCCGTTGGCTGTTTCCATTGCCGCTCACTCACCACTGATGCAGCCAGCCGCGCAAACCTTCGCCGGTGTTGTGGCCCAGGTTGATTTTCGCCAGCCACGGGTGCCTGTAGTAGCCAATGTCACCGCAGCGCCGGTCACTACCATAGCAGAGATCAGGGACGAGCTCGTGAAGCAGCTCACCTCAACAGTGCGGTGGGTAGAGTCGGTCCAATACATGATCGCTCAGGGGGTTGCTACCTTCGTGGAGATCGGACCCAAAAACGTGCTGACCGGGCTCATCAGGCGCATTGATAAAAGCGTGCGAACGGTGAATGTGGAAGATGCGGCAGGGATAGAGGTGTGTAGAAATGCTAAAACATTCATGTGGGGGGCACAATAGCAAGACCAGAAGGAGGTTGTGAGAAATGAGATTCACCGTAATTGTGGAGAGAGGCGAGGAGAGCGGTTACGTTGTGCATTGTCCAGAGCTCAAAGGATGCTGGTCACAGGGTAGCACGATCCCTGAAGCGTTAGAGCGCATTACTGAGGCTATAGCTGGCTGTTTGGAAGCCAGAATCGCCAAGGCTATCAGAGAAGCGGAGGCATCTTTGAAGGAAGAAAAGGCTCAGAAGAAGTTTACGATACCACTGGAATTCATCGGTCTCGCCAAAGTGGAAAGTAAAGAAGTCGTCTATGCCTAAGCTGCCTCGAGCGCCGGGTATCAGGCACGTCAAAGCTTTTCAACGAAATGGGTGGATCATCGATCGTATTAAAGGCAGCCACTACATCCTGGTGAAAGAAGGGTGTGAAGCCATTTTGTCTATTCCTGTGCACGGCAGCGAGATCCTCGATCCGGGAACCTTGAAGGGGTTGATTAGGGATGCTGGTCTTACTAACCAGGAATACATAGACCTCTTCTACAAGCAGAAGAAACGGAGAAAAAGATGACCCTACAAGATAAAGTCGCCGTTGTAACCGGCTCCTCGCGAGGCATCGGGCGGGCCATTGCCCTCAAATTGGCGAGCCTGGGGGCAAAGGTGGTAGTCAATTATCGGGCTAATGCCGAGGCGGCTCAAGAGGTAGTTGAGGCTATCGAAGCCCTGGGGGGCCAGGCGATTGCTGTGCAAGCCGATGTGACAAATGCCGATGATGCTAAAAGGCTTATCCAGGCAGCGCAAAAGACCTACGGCAAAGTGGATATTTTGGTGAACAATGCCGGCATCACCCGCGACACCCTCCTGGCCCGTATGTCGGAGGAGGACTGGAGCCTGGTTATCAACACCAATTTAAAGGGGACCTTCAACTGCACCAAGGCCGCCATACGGCCCATGATGAGGCAGCGCTATGGTCGCATTATCAACATCGCCTCGGTTGCGGGCCTAGCGGGCAACCCTGGGCAGGCCAACTACTCCGCTGCCAAGGCGGGGATGGTGGGCTTCACCAAGGCCATGGCCAAGGAGGTGGGATCGCGGAACATCACCGTCAACGCCGTGGCTCCCGGCTACATCCCCACCGACCTGACTGCGGACCTGCCTCAGGACTTGGTCGAGAAGGCCATCGAGATGACCCCTCTGGGGCGGGCCGGCACGCCAGAGGAAGTAGCCAATGCGGTGGCCTTCTTGGCTTCCGATGAGGCCAGTTATATCACCGGTGTGGTGTTACGGGTTGACGGTGGTTTGGCTATGTAGGAAAGGGGTATCGCAGAGTGGAAGAAAAACTTGGAAAGGTTATCATCGCTCCTAATGTGTTAGTAACCATTGCCAGACTCACTGCCCTTTCTACACCGGGAGTGGTGCGAATGAGCCCTGCCTGGACAGAGAGCATGGGACGTCTGCTGCGGCGTAGAAGCCCTGGCGAAGGGGTCAAAATAGGCGTTGAAAACGACGCTGTCAGTGTGGATCTGTACATCGTGGTTGAGCAGGGTGTGGATATACTGAAGCTGAGCCGGGAGATACAGGCCGAAGTTAGTCGTGCTATCCATGATATGGTCGGTATGGAAGTCAAAGAGGTCAACATCCATATCCAGGATGTGGAGACCTCCTCCGGTGAAGGTTAACAAGAAAAACTGGTTAGAACTTCAGAACTCGAAGTCCAGTGAAAGTTCGACGTCGCGCTCGGATCGTAGCTTTGCAGACTCTGTTTGAGGTAGATATTGCCCGTCACGATCCTGATGCGGTGCTGCAACAGCGCCTTGCTGACAAGCCTCTTCCTGAAGCCGGGCATGAGTTCGCTCGATGCCTGGTACACGGTGTTCTGAAGCACAAAGTAGAATTGGACGCTCTAATCCAGGCTCACGCTCCAGAATGGCCTCTCGATCAGGTGGCCGTCATAGACCGAAACATCCTACGCATGGCTCTTTTCGAGTTCGCCATCGAGGGACACACGCCGGTGAAAGTGGCCATCAACGAGGCTGTGGAACTAGCCAAACTATTCGGTAGCGATAGTTCCGGACGCTTTGTGAACGGTGTTCTTGGAACCATTGTGTCCAAAGGGATAATCCTTGGGCAGCAGGGCGGGGAGCATCCGTAAAATCGGGGTGAGATATGAACTTCTTCAATATAGGCACTGCTGAACTATTATTGATCTTTATCATTGCTTTGATCGTCGTTGGGCCACGCCGATTGCCGGAGATAGCCAGAAGCCTCGGCAAGATAATGAGCGATCTGCGCAGAATGTCGCAGGAGTTCACCACGCAGATGGCACAAGAGCTAAATGCCCCTGCCGAGGAGCTTTCGGAGGTTAAAGAAGAGCTAAAAACCCCTGCCAAAGAGCTTTCGGGGATTGCAAAAGAATTAAGGGGCACTACCAAAGAGCTTTCAGAGATTGCAAAGGAGCCGAAGCCTCATACTGAGGTGGACCAGCACTCAATGACTAGTGACCTTCCGACTCAAGCAACATCCGATCAGACATTTTCTGAAGAGGAAACATCCGGCCAAGAGCCAAAAGACCAAAATGGCTGAAGATAAACAGATGACCATTATCGAACATCTTGAGGAATTGCGGGGCCGACTTATCAAGTCGGTCATTGCCTTGGCCATCACGACCCTTCTCAGCTTCGCCTTCACCAAGCAGTTTCTGGAGGTTCTCATTGCTCCCATGGGGAGTACTCTGCCTGTAAGTGCCTCTCCCACTACGACTATCGTTGTTTTCACCAAAGTAGCCCTGATCAGCGGTCTGGCCCTGGCCATGCCGGTGCTGGTGTATCAGTTGATACGTTTCATCGCTCCGGGATTAACGCCGCAAGAGAAAAGATATCTTTATCTCATCCTGCCGGGTGCAACCTTTTCTTTCATTATAGGTGCAGCCTTTGCCTATTTCGTGATGTTGCCCACGGCTATTCCGTTCCTCAAAGGCTTTCTAAGCGATATTGTCGAGCCTAACTGGTTTATAGACAGGTACATCTCTTTCGTTACCTCCCTTCTCTTCTGGGTAGGCTTGAGTTTTGAGACACCGCTGGTGATCTTCTTCCTGGCCAAGTTGGGCATCATCACTTCTGCGACCCTGTCTCGTTATCGCAAGTACGCTATTCTGGTTGTGGCTGTCATCGCTGCGGTGATCACACCTACCCCCGACCCTTTCAACATGATACTGGTAATGGCGCCGCTTACACTGCTTTATGAGATCGGCATACTGCTGGCCAAGTTGGCCTAGAGAGCTTATAGAAAAGCAAAGGAGGACATCATTCAATGACGAAAGACCGAGTCATAATCATGGGCGCCGCAGGGCGCGACTTTCACAACTTCAACGTCTACTTCCGAGGCAATGAGGCCTACCAGGTGGTTGCTTTCACTGCCACCCAAATCCCCAACATCGAAGGGAGAGTTTACCCCCCAGAGCTGGCTGGCCCCGGCTATCCCGATGGCATCCCCATTTACCCGGAAAGTCAGCTGCCCGAACTGATCGAGGAACTGAACGTTGACCAGGTTGTTTTTGGTTACAGCGATGTGTCTTATGAGTATGTGATGCACCGTGCCTCGATGGTTCTGGCCGCCGGAGCTGATTTTCGCCTAATGGGTTGGAAAGAGACTATGCTGGAGGCTAAAGTGCCTGTGATCTCAGTGTGCGCGGTGCGCACCGGATCGGGGAAGAGCCAGACCAGCCGTCGTGTGTCCGACCTCCTGCGGAAAATGGGCAAAAAAGTGGTAGTAGTCCGCCACCCCATGCCCTACGGCGATTTGAGAGAGCAGGTTTGTCAACGCTTTACCTCCTATGAGGACCTAGACCGCTACAAATGCACCATCGAGGAGCGAGAGGAATACGAGCCCCATCTGGACCGAGGGGTGGTGGTCTACGCTGGCGTTGACTACGAGAAAATCCTGCGGGAAGCCGAGCAGGAGGCCGATGTCATTCTCTGGGATGGAGGCAACAACGATCTACCCTTCTACAGGCCTGACCTGCACATCGTGGTGGTCGATCCCCACCGAGCTGGCCACGAAGTCGCCTACCACCCTGGTGAGGCCAACCTGCGCCTGGCCGACGTGGTGGTGATCAACAAGATTGACACCGCCGACCTGGAGAATGTAAGCACTGTGCGCGAAAATGTGCGGGCCATCAACCCCAACGCCGTCATCATCGAGGCGGCTTCGCCTATCTTCGTTGAGGACCCGGCGGCCATCCGGGGCAAGCGAGTTTTAGTGGTGGAGGATGGCCCCACTTTGACCCACGGGGAGATGGCCTACGGGGCGGGCGTCGTGGCCGCCAAGCGCTTTGGGGCGGCGGAGATCGTGGATCCCCGACCCTATGCCGTGGGCTCCATTATCGAGACCTTCGAGAAATACCCCCAAACAGGTCCTCTGCTGCCAGCCATGGGCTATGGGGAACGGCAGATCGAGGAACTGGAGCAGACCATCAATGCCACTCCCTGCGACTTGGTCATTGTCGCTACGCCCATTGACCTCAGACGGGTGTTGAAACGCATCGCCCATCCCATGGATCGAGTGCGCTACGAACTGCAGGAGATCGGCCAGCCTACGTTGAAGGAGGTGCTGGCCGAAAAATTTGGCTAAGAGCCTATCCGAAAAATGCTCACGGCGGACCTTAGTCCGCCGCTGGACTAAGGTCCAGCGGGAGCAAAAAGACTTTTCGGATAGGTACTAAATGCATCGCAGGGAGGCACAGCATGGCTAACAAAGTAGCCATCGTCGGTGTAGGCTACACCGTTTACAATTCCCTCACCCCTGAGGTCTCGTACAAGGAGCTGATGTACGAAGCTGCGGTCAGGGCCTATGAGGATGCCGGGGTGGACCCCCGCCGCGACGTCCAGAGTTTTGTCACCGTAGCCGAAGACTTTATCGAAGGCACGAGCATCTTCGACGAGTACGTGCCCGACCAATTGGGGGGAGTGCTCAAGCCCAACGTCACCATCCCCGGCGAGGGCATCCACGGCTTGGCGACGGCTTACATGCAGATCGCCAGCGGTATCGTGGACGTGGCCGTTGTGGAGGCCCATAGTAAGGCATCCAACGTGCTGACCCTTCCCCACATCACTGCCTACGCCATGGACCCAGTCCTCAATCGGCCCCTGGCGGCCAACCCGGTGTTCATCGCCGGAATGGAGATGAACCGCTACCTGCACGTAACCGGTACCACGCGGGAGCAGTGTGCCCAGGTGGTGGCCAAGAACAAGCGCAATGCCCTCTATAACCCCGCTGCCGCCTACGGCGCAGCCATCCAGCCGGAGGACGTGCTCCATTCGGAGATGATAGCTTATCCCTTGACCCGACTGGACATCAGTCCCCATGTTGACGGAGCCATTGTGCTAGTATTGGCAGCAGCAGATGTAGCCGAGAGTCTGACCGATGTGCCTATCTGGATCCGAGGCATCGGTTGGTGCAACGACTCGCCAACGTTGGAGAACCGTGCCTGGGGACGGGCTATCTACGCCGAGGAGTCGGGCCGTATGGCTTACGAGATGGCCGGTATCCGCAATCCCATGCGGGAGATTGACTTCGCCGAGATCGATGATACCTTCTCCTACAAGGAGTTGCAGCATCTGGAGGCTCTGCGCTTCTGTCGCTTCGGGGAGGCGGGCCTTATCA
>CAZRSI010000031.1:0-17532 GCA_964602575.1 uncultured Anaerolineae bacterium | reverse complement strand
GAACTCGGAGGTTTTATCAGAGAGTCAGCATTGACAACCTGTTCATAGAACTCCGTTACTTTCTGGACGAATGCCTCCCCTTCCCCTGCTCCAACCCAGTCCAGTTTCAGTCGCTCGTCCCCGATGCCGAGGAGATGGGCGATGGCTTTGGTCTGCTGGAAAAGCTCCTCCGCCCGCTGGTTGCCGAACTGGTAATGACATTCCCCAGGAGGGCAACCCAGGAGCAATACGCCATCGGCTCCCAGCTCAAATGCCTTGAGGATGAGGCCTGTGTGCAACCGTCCCAGGCACATCACCCTGATGGGATACACGTTAGCCGGATACGCTAATCGTTTGGAGCCGGCGGTTTCCAGCGCGCTGTAGGCGCCCCAATTACAAATGAATACCACAACGCGAGGTTCTCTCATCTCAACAACTCTCCCAACATCGCTTCAATCTGCCCATCCGTGGAATACCCCGCTGTGATCGCTTCAGATGGACAGTGGGCAGCGCAGGTGCCGCATCCCAGGCAAGCAACTTTGTCCACCTGGGCGACAAGGATCCCTCGCTCATCCTCGCGCACTCTGATGGCATGGAACTCGCAGATTTCCTCACAGGTGCCACAGGCCCGGCAGCGGGCGGGGTCAACCTGGGCGACGGTGGGCTCGACCACGGCCCAGCCCCTGGCCAACAGAGCAGCGATCCTGGAGGCAGTGGCCAGGCCCCAAACTTGTGGATCGGAGATCGGAGATTGCAGATCATAGAATGGAGATTGGAGGCCAGGGATTGGATGTTGGAATTCATCCCCAGGGGGTAAGACGATGGCCCCAACCTTAACCTCGCCCCCCAATTCAGGCATCATTACCGTGAAGTTACCTATGGAACCACTCACGGACAGAGGCGAGGCATCGCTGCGGAACACTCTAAACCCCTGAGCCTTCAATGCATTGGCACAAACCACGCTAGCTGTCCCATTCCCCACTACCAACACGCTCTTGTCGAGGGAAACAACACTCCTGCCCCTGGCCTCGTCCCGCCGTACCTTGGCCACCGCGGAGGCAATGAGATTCCTGGCTTTGGCCGTAGCCCTATCTGGCTCGTCGGCGTGCACCCACGCGCACTGCTCGCGGATGTTGACGAACTCGAAGCCTGAGGCCCCAAGGGTTTCGGAAAGCCTCAAGGTCTGGAGTTTACACCGCACCCTCTGATAGGTGCAACTATCGCAAACCTGGTCCAGCGAGCAACAGGAACAAGCAGCCAGCACCACCCGGTCCAGACTCGCCTCGACGATGGCCTGTTGAATGGCTGCTGCCCCCTCCTGGTGGCACGCAAAAGAGATGGACTGAGCAAAAGCCACACCTGGCCAACAGCGGGCCTCATCTACCAGCGCATCCACATCAATCACATCGCCGATCTCGCCGCCGCAACGGCAGACAAAGACGCCGATTCTGGAGGGGGCGGACAGAGAGGGAAAAGAAGGGATCGGAGGAAATGTCCGGTATGCAGCCAGATCAGCCATGACCCTAGCTGCAGCAGCCGAGGCCGCCGATACATCATCAGGCTCAACCCAGTACTCCCCCTCTCCCCTACTCCCTCGCTCCCTGCCATCTGCCCAGATGACCGCTCCCACATCCAGGCTCAGGCGTTGCCCTTGCGCGTTGTGGTCAATGGCCGCCGGCTCACAGACCTTGACGCACTCCAGGCATTCGGAGCAAACGCCGCAAGAGAGACAACGCTTCGCCTCAGCCACTGCTTCTTCCTCGCTGAAGCCCAGGTTGATCTCGGCGGAATCTGCTCTCTCGTCCACAGAGAGCCGGGGCATCCGCGCCCTGGCCTGTGGCTCAACGACAGGTGGGGTGTAGTACTCGACCTCGGAGATGTCGGGCGGCCACAGCGTGCGCCCGGCGGCCAGGTCCTCGCCCCTGAGGTACCTGACAATGGATTCGGCAGCGCGCTTGCCAGCCGCGATGGCTTCGATAACCGTGGCCGGCCCCGTCACCGCATCGCCGCCAGCGAACACGCCCGGCACATCGGTCGCCAGAGTGAGGGGGTCAACGGCAATCCAGTTTCCAGTTCCCAGCTTCCAGCTTCCAGCTTCCAGTGTCTGCCCAATGGCCACGATAACCGTGTCCGCCTCGACCGTGAATTCCGAACCAGGAATCGGTATGGGTCGCCTGCGCCCGCTCTCGTCGGGCTCGCCCAGCTCCATGCGCAAACATTCCAGACCCACCACCTGGCCGCTCTCGCCCAAAACCTTGATAGGCGTCGCCAGGAACTGAAAGGCGATACCCTCTTCCTCTGCCTCCTCGATCTCCCACGGGTGGGCCGGCATCTCCTCACGAGAACGGCGGTAGAGGATGGTGACCTGTTGCCCTCCCAAACGCCTGGCTACCATGGCCGAATCAATGGCCACATTGCCCCCACCCACTACCACCACCCTCTCCCCGACGGTGACCTCCTGACCCAGATTCACCTCCCGCAGGAAATCAACTCCGTGAAGCACACCAGCCAAATCCTCACCCTCGATGTTCAGTCTGCGGCTGCCGTGAGCGCCTACGGCCACAAACACAGCATCGTAGTCCCTACTGAGGTCCTCCAGAGACAGATCCCCATTGGGACCTATGGGGGTATTGGTCCGGATCTCCACCCCTAGGGACTCGATAGCCTTGATCTCGCTTTCGAGAACATCTCTAGGCAAGCGATAGGCGGGTATGCCCACCGCCATCATCCCGCCCGCCACAGGCAGCGCCTCGAAGACGGTGACGGGATAGCCCTCGCGAGCCAGAAAGTAGGCAGCGGTAAGGCCGGCAGGGCCGCTACCCACAACCGCAACCTTGTTCTTGACGCTTGACGCTTGATGTTTGACGTTTGACGCTTGACGCGGGACGCTATCGGAGACGAATCGTTTGAGGTATTGGATGGCAATAGGCTCATCGTACTCGCCCCGCCGGCAGGCCGCTTCGCATGGATGATGGCAAACGCGACCACAGACGCCGGGGAAGGGGATGGCTTCGCGGATGAGGTCCAAGGCCTCGGCAAACTTACCCTGGGCGATGAGAGCCACGTAACCTTGCACGTGAATGCCAGCCGGACAGGCGGCTTTGCATGGCGCAATCCCCCGCTTTTCGATAGCGAAAACACTGGGCACAGCGTTATCGGGCTTGTAGATAGCCTTCTCACCGTCTGGCTGTACCGTCACCGGACAGACAGAGACGCACTCGCCGCAGGCCGTGCATTTGGCCAGGTCCACGTAACGGGGGCGCTGCTGTACCTCGACCTGGAAATCACCCCGCCCCCCCTTCATCCCCCCCAACTTTGGGGGGGAAAAGAGGGGGGGCGTCACCTCAGTCTGGGTAAGCAACTGGATATTTGGATGCTTGACTGCCTCCAAGAATTTGGGAGCCAGGAGATGCTGTGAGGCCCCATCGCCCTTCCCAAGAAAGGGTGAGCTCTCCACCAGGCAAACTTCCAGCCCTGATTTTGCCAGGTCGAGGGCAGCCTGTACCCCGGCTGCGCTACCGCCAACGATTAACACTGCTTTGGTCATGGCGTCTCCCTGTCCAGTCATCAGTAATCAGTGATCAGTTATTGACAGGGACTGATTACCGTTCACTGAACACTGATCACTGATCCGTACTCGTGCCCCTTCTCAAAAGCCTTCAGGTTCAACTCCTCGGTCCCTTTGGGAACTGAGGTGCGAACCGCTTCGCGAAGGGACTCTACGGATACCACATCGGTGACAGCGGCAAAGAAGCCCAACATGACGATGTTGGCCACGATCTTCCGTCCCAACTCCTCAGCCAAGCGAGTGGCTGGGACCGAGAGGAGCTCCACATCACCGGCCAGATCGCCCGTCTCCACCAGGTCTTCATCAACGATGAGCAAGGCCCCGTCTCTCAGAGTCGGCACATACTTGTTGTAGGCCTCCTGGGACATCACAACCAGGATGGATGGGGAAATGAGATGAGGGTAATGAACCGGCTCATCGGAGACGATCACCTGAGCGCTACAGGCCCCGCCTCGCGATTCGGGGCCATAGCTTTGGGTAAAAGTGGCTTCCTTCTTGTCGTAGATAGCCGCTGCTTTGCCGATGATGTAACCGGATAGAATGATCCCTTGACCTCCAAAGCCAGCCAAGCGTATCTCTGTTCGGCTCATAATCCCCCGTTCCTTACCAGTAATCAGTGGACACTGATTACTGATCACTAACACCTTTAGTCAATGCTTCACTGTGAAAATCGAGAAAAGTGGGTTTCTCGATATCCACAAACACGCCTTCGATGATCTCCCCACCCAGCTCAATGTCGGCCT
This sequence comes from uncultured Anaerolineae bacterium, assembly GCA_964602575.1. Taxonomy (GTDB): domain Bacteria; phylum Chloroflexota; class Anaerolineae; order VGOG01; family VGOG01; genus CAZRSI01. The sequence goes on along the minus strand of CAZRSI010000031.1, from coordinate 13,242 downwards.
CCTTGGGATCAATGCCATGCTTTATTACGCCCTTATCGTGATAATACCGCATCTGGTCCAAGCCAGTGCGCTGTTTGTTCCAACGGCCATACAGTGTAGGACAGGGAGAGATGACCTCCACAAAGCTAAAACCCCGTTTGTGCAGCGCATCGAGGATAGATTTCTCCAGGCGCCGCACATGGAGGACTGTCCAGCGCGCCACATACACCGCACCACTGGCCGCAGCCAAATAAGGAAGATTAAAAGGGTGCTCAAAACAGCCATAGGGAGAGGTACTGGTCCTCGCCCCGACCGGCGTGGTTGGCCCCACCTGTCCACCGGTCATCCCATAGTTGAAGTTGTTGACGCAAATGATGGTCATGTCAACATTGCGGCGAGCAGCATGGATAAGGTGATTACCACCGATGGCGATCAGGTCGCCATCACCGCTGAAGACCACCACTTTGAGCTCCGGATTAGCCAGCTTTAGCCCTGTGGCAAAGGGAATCGACCGTCCGTGAGTAGTGTGGAAGGAATCCAACTTGACATAGCCAGCAACCCGTCCCGTGCAACCTATCCCAGAAACCACTGCTACCTTGTCCAAATCTAACCCAGATTTTTGGAGCGCTCTGAGAAAACAGTTCAAGGCTATCCCAATGCCACATCCCGGACACCAGATGTGAGGCAGCCGGTCTTCGCGCAACAGGTAATCCAGAGGGTGCCTATCGTATTTGCTAATTCGCCGATTTGCCGATTCGCCAGCTATCTGCGTCTTGTTCACCGCGCCGCCCTCCTGATCGCTTCCAATACCTTCTCTGGGTCGTGAATGCCACCCCCGGCATGGCGGACCAGGATGACCTCAGCCTGCCCAGCAGCGCAACGTTCCACTTCCAAGACGATCTGCCCATAGTTTATCTCCGGCACTACGAAAGCCTTCACCCTTTTGGCCAACTGTCTGATACGCTCTTCAGGAAAGGGCCAGACTGTGATCAGCCGCAATGTACCCACTTTTATGCCTTCCCTCCGGGCCAACTCTACCGGCCAGAGAGCCATACGGGCGGAGATTCCATAGGAGCAAACCACCACCTCAGCATCGTCTAAACCATCCTCTTCGAGCTGGATTATGTCATCTTTATTCTTTCTGATTTTCTCAACCAGGCGATTTATCAATCTCTCTTGAGTTTCAGCATCTATGACGGGGTAACCCCGTTCATCATGGGTGAGACCTGTGATATGCATGTGGTAACCCTCGCCAAAATTGGCCATAGAAGGCACGAGGTCTTCGTCAGCCTTGTAGGGCAGATACTCATGAGGAGGGACTGTAGGTTTGCGGCGCGGAAAGGTATCAATCTCCTCTGGCGGAGGGATGATCACCTTCTCCGTCATATGCCCTACTTCAGCGTCGGTCATCATCAGCACCGGAGTGCGGTACTTCTCAGAGAGGTTAAAGGCACGGATAGTTAAATCAAAGAGCTCTTGAGGTGAACTGGGAGCCAACGCGATGATCTCGTAATGGCCATGCGAACCCCAGCGAGCCTGCATCATATCACCCTGACCCACCAGAGTCGGCAATCCTGTGGAGGGATCACCCCGCTGCACGTTAACCAGTACGCAAGGGGTCTCGGTCATGATCCCTAAACCCAGATTCTCCATCATCAAACTGAAGCCAGGGCCTGAGGTCGCAGTCATGGCTTTGACCCCGCCCCACGAAGCCCCCAGCACAGCGATCATGGAAGCCAACTCATCTTCCATCTGGATATAGGTCCCACCTACTTGAGGCATTCGCTCAGCCATGCGTTCGGCAATCTCTGTAGCTGGGGTGATAGGATACCCGGCAAAGAAACGGCAACCAGCGGAGATGGCTCCCTCGGCACAGGCAACGTCACCCATCATGAAAAACTCACCCGTTAGAACCCCATCTCCTTTCACGGCACCGGCACCTCCTCTGTTTTCTCATTCAAGTAGATGGCAAACTCGGGGCAAAGCATCTCGCAGAGTCCACAGCCAACACAGGCGTCCGCGTCTTTGACGCGAGGTGGATGGTAGCCTTTAGCATTAAACTCATCGGACTCCTCCAGTACATTACGGGGGCAATATTCTATGCAGAAACCACAGCCCTTGCACCGTTCCTTCAAAATGTGAATGCGACCGCGTGGGACTTCTACCTCCTCGATATCCAGTGGCTTTCGCCAATATTTCACTTTACCCTCCTAAATCACCAGTAGTTCGTATATGGTCCTTCGAAACAGTCCTGGCAATCCAAATCAAGCATGATTGTCCGTTAATTGAGCGAACAAAGCGGGGGAACCCCGGATGCACCCCCGCTGAATTCGCCGTCTGCCCCTTCAGAAAGCGGTGATATTATTCTCCATCCCAACGCAGAAGTATAGCACTCCCCTCTGATTTTGTCAAGAAACCAGGGGGCAAACTCCTAAGCTCAAAGTTCAAAACTGGCATCTCCACCGCTCTTGCTTACCAGGTCAGGTATCTCGCCAGGGTAGCGGGCTACCTTCACGCCGGCCGCTTCCAAAGCAGTGATTTTCTCCGCCGCTGTGCCCGTGCCACCTTGGATGATGGCCCCAGCATGGCCCATGCGTTTGCCCGGCGGGGCAGTTCTGCCAGCGATAAAGGCCACTACCGGCTTGGTCATCTTGTTGGCGATGAAATCCGCCGCCCGCTCCTCATCGGTGCCCCCGATCTCGCCGATGAGCACCACTTGCTCGGTGGCGGCATCTTCCTCGAACAGCGTCAGGATGTCTATGAAATCGGAACCGAGAATGGGGTCACCCCCGATGCCCACACAAGTGGACTGACCTAGGCCATGCACCGTCAGGCCATAAACCACTTCATAGGTCAGAGTGCCGCTGCGGGAGACCACGCCCACCGGCCCCGGCTTTGTGATATGACCGGGGATGATGCCTACTTTGGCCTCTCCAGGGGTGATCACTCCAGGACAGTTGGGCCCAATCAGCCACACCCCCTTCTGATCCAGATACGCCTTCACCTTTATCATATCTAAGGTGGGTATTCCCTCGGTGATGCAGACGATAAGCGAAACACCTGCATCGGCAGCTTCGTAGATGGCATCCGGAGCAAAACGAGCTGGCACGTAAATAACAGATGTGTTGGCCTCCGTTGCCTCCACAGCCTCCTTGACTGTATTGAAAACAGGCACGCCGGCCACCTCCATACCGCCCTTACCCGGTGTTACTCCGGCCACCACCTCCGTGCCATATTCCAACATCTGGCGGGTGTGAAACTCCCCCTCCCGCCCAGTGATGCCTTGAACTAAGAGACGAGTACCCTTATCAACCAATATGCTCATTATAAAGACCCCTGCTGTGTCCAATATCTAATACCCAATACCCAGAAACTGGGTATTGGATATTGCTCTCCACTCATGACGTAAGTATCCCCCCTTCGACCAGGACAGCCCGCAGCGTAGCCTGCTGAGCTTCATCCAGCGGGCCCAGGGGCGAGCGTACTGGGCCACCATAATAGCCCAACCAATCCAATGCCTGCTTCAGGCCGGGGACGCCAAAGCGAGCTGTGACAGCGGTGTTAGGAGGGATCATTCTCAACTGCAATTGCTGCGCCTCCTCATGCCGTCCCTCTTTAGTATAACGGTAGATGCGATGGCATTGCTCTGGGGCGATGTTGGCCAGGGCCGCCACCGCGCCCACCGCACCCAGCACCATGGCCGGGTAGAGGAAGCTGGCCGAGCCAGCCAGGACGCTGAAGTCGAGAGGAGCATCCCTGATGATGTCGCCTAGCTTGACCACGTTCCCCGAGCTGTCCTTGATGCCCACGATGTTGGGGTGCTGCGCCAGCTCCACCACCGTCGCCGCCGAGAGGTCAATGCCTGTGAACGCAGGCATGTTGTAGATGAGGATGGGCAAGGGGGAGCGTTCAGCCAGCTCAAGGTAATGCCGCCGCATGGCTGCCGGGTCCATCTTGGAGGTGTAATAGCTGGGAGTGATAACGATGGCCGCATCCGCCCCGATGGCCGCAGCCTGCTCCGTCAGCTCCAGGGTGCACCTGGTGGACTCGCAGCCGGTGCCGGCGATGAACAGTTCGTCTTCGGGGATGGCCTGGCGAGCAGTCTTTAACACCTCGATCTTCTCCTTGTCGCTCAGGTAAGTGAATTCCCCGTTGGACCCCAAGACGACAAGGCCAGCCAACGGTGTCTGGGCCCATTTAGCGATGTTCTCAGCCAGCTTGTCGTGGGCCACCGCCCCGTCAGCCTCGAACGGGGTTGGAATGGGGGCATAGATTCCTGACAACGATAGTTTGCTCATGTTTGCTTTCTCTCCTCGCGTGGTGTGTTAATACAGCGTGATGTAAGTTCGATCCCAGTTTCGGCTCGCGGCGGACCTGAGTCCGTCGCCTGAATGCTCCTGCAGAGAGCCGCCGTGGCGCTGGACTAAGCCTGTCCTGAGCGAATAGGTAGGAACCGCCTCGCCCAGGCCAGGGAGAGGGTTTTTCTCCAGCGCGCAGGCCAGGGCGTGCACCCTGCGGTTCACCTCCTTGCTTATCCCATCGCCGAACTCGACCACCAAAGCGCCGAGCTAAAGCTCGACGCTAAAAGAACAAAGCCCTACGGGCTGAAATTGAGCCCTTGAAGGCATGTCCCGAACTCGCCGGGGAGCTTTGCCCTTTTAGCCCAGTGCTTCAGGCGCACTGCTAGAGAGGTATCTTCAGGCCACTGCCGGTGAGCACCAGCACCACTTCTCCTTCTGGCAGCCGATGGACCATCTGTCTCAGCCCAGCGGCAGCAACGGCGCTGGTAGGCTCCACGTACAACCCACGCCGAGCCAGCAAATCTTGGGCCTCGTTGATCTCGGCCTCGCCGACTGCCACGACTTGGCCACCCGTCTCACGAAGAGCCGCGAGCAGTGTCCTTCCTCGTACGGGCGCCCGAATGCGAACGCCCTCGGCAACTGTTTCTCCCTCTTCTACAGGGGGCACTTCGTCCAGACCAGCCTGCCAGGCGCGGAAGACCGGCGCACAGGCCTCAGCTTGCACGCCGATCAGCCGGGGTAGCCGCTCGATCAACCCGGCCTCGGCCAGTCGCTTGAAGCCGAGATATGCTCCTAGTAGCAGGGTCCCTTGCCCCACCGGGAAGACCATAGCTGTCGGCGCACGGCCGTCCAACTGCTCCCAGACCTCCCAGGCGATGGTTTCCAGGCCCACTAAATTGTGTGGACTGTGCGCATGGCTGGCATAAGGGACTTGGGCGGCTGCGCGCGCCGCGGCTTCTGCAGCAGCAGCCCGCGGGCCGGGCACAACCTCCAGCCGGGCACCATACACGGCGATCTGTCGCTTCTTGGACGGGGATGCATGAGCGGGCACAAAGATCCGCGCCCGGAGACCGGCCCTAGCAGCGTAGGCTGCCAGGCTGGCGCCGGCGTTGCCGGAGGAATCATCAATGACCTCGGTCACACCACGACTCTTAAGGGCCGCGACCATCACCGCCACGCCGCGGTCCTTGTACGAGCCTGTGGGGCTGATGTATTCCAACTTGCACCATACGGGCCGCCCAGATAGATGGACCTCGATCAGCGGCGTCCAGCCCTCGCCCATAGAAACAGCCGCCTCGTCCGCTGGCGGGAGCATGGCCCGGTAACGCCATACCGAGTGTTTGGAAGTGTCAATAGCCGCTGGCGCGAAATTTGGCAACCCCGTGAGCTCCAGTGGGCCACCGCAGGCAACACAGCGCCACAGCCACTGAGCGGACGGCGCGGTCTGTTTGCAATGTAGGCAACGGTATTCGACCACGTTCGGGTGCCTCCCATCAAAACCCGAGATTTGCCATCGGCACCACCCCTATTCCTGCCGTCTCCAATTCATTCCTGAGGCCATCTCCGCGGCCACTTTCTCGTTGCTTGTCCACTCGACCCTCACCTCATCGGGAGACGTTGCTTCCAAGATGCTATTTGATCACAGCCGTAGCCGGCCCGCCCGGATAGCTGGTCACCAACGAAACGCCAGCTTCTATGGCGCCTTGGGCTAATGCATAAGCGCCGGAGACAGGTTTGTTCATGCGCTCTCCACGTTTTTGATGATGGTCAAATCTCCATCCCGTGCCGCCTCGAGAATTGGGCCCATGTATTCGTCCACCATCTCGGCTGTCAGCGGAACGGGCATGTTTTCCAGCTTCATTTTCAGTTGCGGGTTCTTGGCCGCCGTCAGCGCGCGCTCGATGTGCTCCTGGGTGAATCCCTCCACCTCGCCCAAGCGTGTGGGGAAATCGATCCGTCGGCTGAACTCGATCATCGCCTCGGCAACGGCCACACCCAGTTCGCGCCCGCTCAAACTTTCGATGTTGGCGGTGGTCAAACCCGCGTCCTTGTATATCCTGCCCACCAGCTTGAGGGGCTCCTGGACAGCTGGAGCGAAGAAGACAGTGTAGTACGGATTCATGATGGCGCAGGCCCGCCCATGGCTGAGGATGTCCACCAGCGAGAAGCTGGTCAGGTGGCCACCATTGGTGCCGCCCAGCATGATGGCATACCCGCCCATGTCGGTGGCCAGGCAGAGAGCCTCACGAGCTTCTTTGTCCCGGGGGTTCTCCAGCGCGCGCGGCAGGTAGTTGACCACCAGACTGATGCCGGTGGTGGCGACTTCGGCCACCCTGTCGTAGTAGGGCTTGCCCACTGCCCCGTACAGCACTTCCAGGCAATGGGAGACCCCATCCAACGCCCCATCGGCCGTCAGCGATGGGGGCACGCCGTAGGTTACTTCGTAGTCGAAAACGGGACGAGCGGGCACAATGGCTTCGTCCACGATCAGCTTCTTCTGCCCTGTGTGGATATCGGTGATGTTGGAGTATTTGGTCAGATGGGCCCCGGAGCTGGCTACCGTCTGGATGGCGACGTGAGGCGTCAATGATTTGCCGCTCTTTACCAGAACCTGGGTGACCAGGCCAGTCCCAAAATAGTCGTCAATTTCCCCACCCAGGGTGCGCAGCACCTCGGCAGCCTTGGTGGCGTCAATGGTGCTGCCCCCGCCGAAGCTCATGATCACATCGGGGTCCAAAGCCCTGAGCTCGTCGGTGATGCGAAACAGATCCTCACGTGGGGCATTAGGCCTGGCACCTTTGATCTCGCCAGCCAGCGGTACGCCAGCCTCCGCTAGCGAACGGCGGATGATCTGCACAAAGCCATTGCTGCCGGGAAACGTGCCACGAACCAGGGCGGGACGTTTGCCCAGCGGGGCGACTACCTGGCCCACATGGGGCAGCACTCCCGCGCCATACAGGTAGGCACCACCTTTGAACTCCCGCAATAGGGAGCGAGCTTTCTCGAAATCGGACATTTTTCTCTCCCAACTCGACATTGTTGAATTCTGCCCTTTTTTCCAGGTGACAGGCACTTTAGGTCGGTATGTCCCACATCTAGTACGTGGAAGTGCCTGTCACCTTAAGTCCGCTGAAATCTAAAACCAGCTGATGTATAACAATCCTATCTATTTGCTTGTTGTCCTATCTCACGGCGTATCTTAGCTGCCACATCTTTGATAGGCATCGTCCGCTTTACTTCCGGCGGCCGGGCCAGGCGAAGCCCATCGCCGTACCAGCGAGGAATGATATGCATGTGGAAATGGAAAATCACCTGACCACCGGCACGTTCGTTGCTCTGCACCAGGTTCATCCCATCAGGCTGCAATGCCTTCCCGATCGCCTGAGCCACATGCACGGTTGTTCTCATCACCGCTGCTGCCGTTTGCTCATCCATATCGTAGATGTTGCGCACATGCCGCTTGGGGATGACCAGGGTGTGTCCCGGGTTGGCCGGATTGATATCCATAAAGGCTAGGGTCTCCTCGTCCTCAAAAACTACCTCGGCGGGAGTTTTCCCCTCCACGATGGCACAGAAAGTACACTCCATATCGCCCATCCTTTGCGAATTTTGGCATTGGGGCAGAAGTCACACTTCGCCCTGGCTGGATTCCTTCGACAGGCTCAGCGCCAGATCCAGCCGCCCTGGGCGACGGATCTGGCGATCCACCGCGAGCGTAGACTTTGAGTTTCCAACCCATGCTCGCTCACTTATAGGCCGACGCAGCGGCTACCGCTTTCTGAGCTGCCTCTTCCAGCGTAGTCGCGGTGATCATCTCAGCCTCGGCCAGGATCGCCCTGCCCTCCTCCTCGTTGGTTCCTACCAGGCGGGCAACCATGGGCACATCGGTCCCGACCTCGTCCAGGGCGGTCAGAATGCCCCTGGCCACCTCGTCGCAGCGAGTGATGCCCCCGAAGATGTTGAACAGCACAGCCTTGACGTTTTCGTCCGAGAGGATGAGGCGCAAGGCAGCGGCCACTCTATCGGCTCTGGCTCCACCGCCGATGTCCAAGAAGTTAGCTGGTGCGCCACCGTAGAGTTTGACGAGATCCATAGTGGTCATAGCCAAGCCAGCCCCGTTGACCATGCAGCCAATATCCCCGTCAAGCTGGACATAGCTGATGCCGTAGCCCCGTGCTTCCCTCTCCGCTGGCGTTTCCTCCTGCACGTCGCGCATCTCGGCCAGGTCTGGATGGCGGAAGAGCGCATTGTCGTCCAGAAGCATTTTGGCGTCCACGGCCAACAGCTTCCTGTCGCCCGTGACCACCAGCGGATTGATCTCGGCCAGAGAAGCATCGCATTCCAGGAAAGCGGTGTACAGCCCTTTGGCCATCTTAGCAAAGCCTCGCATTAAATCATTTTCCAGGCCGATTCCGTAGGCCAGCTCACGCACCTGGTAATCCCGCAGGCCCAGGAAGGGATTCACAGGTACTTTGATGATCTTCTCCGGAGTGCGGCGGGCTACCTCCTCGATCTCGATGCCGCCCTCGGATGAAGCCATCACCACCGGCCTTTTGGCCGCGCGGTCAATGACCACCCCCAGGTAGATCTCGCTGGCGATGTCGGCCGCCTCCTCGACGAGAACCGTCCTGACAGACAATCCCTTTATGTCCATCCCCAGTAACTGAGCAGCGACACTCTCTGCTTCTGCAGGTGTCCTGGCCAGCTTGATGCCTCCTGCCTTTCCGCGCCCTCCCACCAGGACCTGGGCTTTGACCACCACCGGCCTGCCCAGCCGCTCAGCGATCTCACGCGCCTCGTGAGGAACAGTAGCCACGCTACCCTCAGGGATAGGCACGCCATACTGGGCGAAGATGCGCTTGGACTGGTATTCCTGAAGTTTCAATTTCCCTCCTCAAAGAATGAATCTGCTCACCTTATGCTCGCAGCGGACTATAATCCGCTGAGACCGCTGGCCCCTGGTCCAGCGAGAGCAAGTAAGTAGCCTCGAAACAAAGCCCCGCCACCGGCAGGACTCAAGATGGAACTTATTATACCACACTCGCCAGATTCTTCAAGTTTGCCAGGTGCAACGCACTCATCGAAGTACGCTGCACCTTGAAGGGAAGAGTGCTTCCGTAGGGATAGTCTCCGATGATCCACCCGGCGGCGTCCAGAAAAGGCGCATCTCAGAGTAGTGTTCGGTGTTGCTGTATTTGACCAGTATCTCGTGCTCACCAGTCTCGAGCTGGATGGAGCCAAATGGAGTAGAAGGATACTCGACAACTCTTTGCCCGTTTATGTAAAGAGCTGCGTAGTCGTTAGCGAACATCCGAAACCAATACAAGCCACCCTCTGGCACGCGAATCCTCCCCTCCCACTGAGCACACCAGGGAACGGGCACTGGGTCATCGTGCCAGCGGAAAGAGATGATAGGGTCCACCTCCTGGAAAACGGGTAGCCCAGTCCAGTCGGTCCCCCGATAGTACTTACCCAGCAGCCCGTTGCTCGGCAGAGGCACAGTGCAGAGAGCCTCCTGGGGCACGATCTCCGGCTCCTTTCCAGGCGGTTGCCAGTAGAGCTCCATAGGCCCACCAGCGCAATCGAGGCAGTTGACCTCCAAGGAATGCCATCCCTTGGCGACCCTGAGGGTTTCAGAAACCCTTAGGGTCTGATTTCGTTGGCCTGGATTATCCACGATCAATTTTCCATCGAAGCGGATCTGGGACCTACCTGCTGACCGGGTGCCGAGCGTATAGTTGCCCGATTGAGGGATAAAGATTGTCCCCTCCCAAGCAACGCTGAAAGGTTTCTGGCTAAGAGGGTTCTTCCTGCTCCACTCGAAGGCGATAGCAGCATCCCGTCGGGTGAGCAGCAGCTCATCGTTCAAGTTCTCCCCTGCATAATACCGGCCAGTCAGGCCCTGGATGGCAAGCACGTCCTCCTTCTTCACGGTGAAAGAGTAGAACATGGTCTTGCCAAAGGGGTCCTTGACCTCCTCGTAGACACCCTGGGGATAGTAGTGCAGGAACGATTCCAGAGGAAGAGCCACGCGCCAGGGCTCCAAGATGTACATCACATCCCGCTCGACAGCCTCTCGCACGGGCAGGTGATCCACAGCCCGGAAGAAGAACTCCCGACGGTCCACCCCACCGCCTGGGTGATAAGTCAGGAAGCGATAGACAGGGGTGAACTGGTTCTGCAGATAAAAACGATAGCGTTCCTCCCCCACCGCCTGCACGTAGCGGGCGATGGCCGTATCGGGCGTGGAGAAAGCGTGGAAAACCTCAGGATGGTTCATTTGCTTGTCGAAATAACGATCATAATTCAGATAGAAAGCCCCCAGAAGCAACATCACCACAACATGCGTCGCCAGCACCGCAGGCGCCCTGCCCCTGTCGGCAAACAATCGCCAAGCCAGCGCCAAGGGGACAGCGGCCATGCCATAGACGACTGGGATGGCCCCGATGGTACGGGCTGCCTGAGGCGCTTCCCACCACAGCGACAGCACTCCGGCCAGCATAGCGACGATAAACCAGGCTACCAGCACGAAACAACAGGGATTGCGCCAGTGATACAGACAGTATCCAACCCCCAAAATAAACAACGCGGCTGACACAGCGTCCAACTGCGGCGCGCCGGGCAGATTATGCCGCCCATTACGGTCACCGCGCAGGTTGAACATGAGGGCATGCTTCTCCACGTTGCTCTTCAGGGCCCGCAGGACGGCCTGAGGGGTGTCGTGGCCGACGAGAATCGAGGTTTGCGCCATCCGCCGCGTGTAGGCCTCGCGATGCTTCAGCGCCCACACGGCCTGGGGAGCGAAGACCAGCAGGCTCACAATCACCATCGCGGCCACTCCAGCGATTCTTGTTCGCGTCTCCCGCCGCCAGATCAGGCCATAGACGACATAGATGACCACTGCCAGGGGAAACAGGCGAAAGCTGGTGTGGGCGTACATCCCCAGGCCCAGCATCAATCCGCCCAGGACGAAGTCGGTCCAACGGCTCTGTCGAAGTCCGCGCACCAGGAAATAACATGTCATCACCTCGAAGAAAGGCACCAACGTGACGTAACCCATCCCAATGCGGCTGAAATTGACGTGCCAACTGGAAGCCGCCAGCAGGCCAGCGGCGATGAGGGCGGCCCGGCGGCCCAGAATCTCCCGAAAGAGCAAGTAGGCTGCGCCCACCGTGGCCACGCCAATGGCTGCTGTCACCAAGCGCAGGGCGTACAGGTTAGGACCCAGGAGTTTGAAACCCGCTGCCGCCAGGTAGAAAAAGAGCGAAGGATTGTTAGGAGAGTAGCGCCCCATGGGGCTAAAGGGCACACCCTCGTATATCTCGATGGTCTCCAGGCCCGCCTCCCCCTCGTCGTACCATACGCCGTAGGGCATGTCCAGCAGGCGGTGGGTGCGGAGGAAGGTTGCGGCTAGGAGGATGAAGCCAAGAGCAAGCCATTCGTATTGCGTATTACGTATCGTGTAATCAAAGGATGGAGCAGGGGAACGCCGGTCGAGGCGGACCGCGATGCACAGAATGCACAGGAAGGCCAGGGTGTTGAGGGTGAGAGCCAGGTTTGGTATTTCCTCCTTCCACCATAAGAAGATGGCCATCGCCATCGTGGCCACCGCCAGCAGGAGCAAGGCAATCTCCGCCAAGCCCAGGCGTGTCTCCGGATGGGCAAAGGTCTCCGACCGAGCCCCCTCCGCCTCGCTCAGAGGACCTCGGTAACCCTCAAGAGGCATCTCGTTGCCAAAAACGGCACCGGCCACGGCGATGCTCACCCCAACGAGGAGCAAGCCAATGGCGAATCCCCCGCTCTGTCGAAACTGGCCCACCGCGAGAGCTGCGCAGGTGAGGGATATCGCCAGCCCCACCGCGGGCCAAAGCCAGCGCCGCAGACCCGTGGTTCCCCTCCACGAGCGCCTGGAGGTGGCCAGGACTAGCAACAGCAAACCGGCTCCGAAAGAGTAGGGCGCCGCCAACCAGCGGGGAAGCTGAGCACCTGCCAGGCCTGCTTGGCCGAGGCCGGCCAGGGCTAGGGCGAGGGCCAAAAGGACTGGAGCTACCCAACGTGTCAGACTACCCAAAGCAAAGAAACGATGTGATTCCACAATACGGCTTACATAGGATCGCGAGGCTGAACTACGGCGTAAATCGCTGCACGCGGTGGTTATTGGTATCAACAATTGCTTCAGCTCCTCCCGCCAGAGTCAAGCGAGGGGGATAGCTGAACACCTCAGCCGGTATGACCTGGCGTGCCTGGCCGGGCGGAGTCCAGAACACGGCCAGGTGCATCCCGACGCCGCTCTGGGCATACAGCAAGCGGAAATCATGCCAACTGGCATCCAACAGAATGCGGCCCTCCGCGTACCGGTCGCCATGGTCTCCTCCATTGTCAACCACCAACTCACCATCAATGAACAGCAGGGAGGCATCGTCAGAGCTGGTACCGAAGACGTATTCACCGGTTTTGGGCACCTGTATCTGTGACCCTGCCACTCGATACTGAACATTCCTTCCAAAAGGACAGCGTTGGCAAAGATTGCTCGATCGAGCTCAACCAGTAAAGGAGGCCCCTTCCAGCGATTGCCCTTGTAATAAGCTCCCTGCAGACCATGGTTGGGTGGCCTGCGGATGAACAGGTTGGAAGAGGGAATAACTCCCTGAGCGATCTCCGGGCCTTCCCACAGCAAAGCCACTTCCTCTTGCTGATACACTGTCATCCACAACGAGACGGGGTGCAACCCTCTTGCCAGGAGGATACCCTGATCTAGCGAGACCGGGGCATCGTCCAACTCGAAGCCCTCCACCTCCCCACCGGAGACAGAAAAGGTGTACTCACCATGCCTGGGGATGAAACGCCACGGCCAGGACGTGCAAGTGTAGAGTGGGGCGGCCGCTCAACTCATCGCTCCACAGTGGAGATCGAGAGGCGCTGGGCTGATGCCTTCTCTCTACGAGAGGCCAGCGCCAGAATG
>CAZRSI010000030.1:0-17724 GCA_964602575.1 uncultured Anaerolineae bacterium | reverse complement strand
CGTAGCCGGCAACGTACATCGTCAGTATGAGCTTCCATCGCTATCCCCATGCTTATTACAGCGCCCCCATCCTCGCCACGAATCGGTCGGCGTCGGCGACGATGCGCTGTGCTGTTTCCTCATCCAATCCGGTCCGCCTACTCGCTGATTTCTCTGGCCTTGCGAGCTTCGCGTTGTGTGTCCGTGCCACTCATTGTACAAGAGCACTCTTGATCGCCGAAGGTCTCTGGCCGAGGTGGAGCCCATCAGAGCGATGCCTGTTGGATCTGGCGATCCAGCAAGAGCAAATCGGGATCGGCTGAAATTAGATGTACTCTTCCCTACCGCTCTCCTTGAGCCTCCTCACCAGGTCCCGTACGTCTTGAGCCCGTTCTTTTGGACAGATAAGAAGGGCATCCTCGGTATCCACGACGATCATGTCCTCTAAACCAATGGTGGCTACCAAGCGACGAGAACCGTGAATCATACACCGCCTGGTGTCCAGTCCAACATGCTCACCGACGATGACATTGCCTTCCTCATCGGGGGGGAGAAGTTCCGATAGAGCTGTCCAATCCCCTACGTCGCTCCAGCCAATATCCACCGGTATAACGGCCACATCCTCGGCCCGCTCCATGATGCCATAGTCAATGGTCTCATTCTCCACCTGGGGCCACACCCGTTCCAGCACGGCCCGCTCCTGGGCTGTTCCTAAGGCAGCATCAATTTCCATCAACTGAGCATACAGTCGGGGCATGAGTCTCTCGAACTCTCGCAAGATAGTGGATACCTTCCAGATGAACATGCCGCTGTTCCAATAATACCGACCGCTCCTCACAAAGGTCCGAGCCGTGGCCAGGTCGGGCTTCTCGGTGAACTTGTTGACCCGGTAAACATCGAGTCCACTGATCTGGGCCAGCTTTTCGCCCTGCTCGATATAGCCGTAGCCCGTGGCTGGACGATTGGGATGGATACCCAGGGTAACCAGATGTCCTTCTTCCGCCACCTCCGCCGCCGCCCTCAACGCCCGCCGCAGCTCATCGGCTTTCTCAATGTAGTGATCGGCCGTCAGAACCGCCATCACCCCCTCGGGGTCCAGTCGTCTGAGATATAAGGCCGACAAGCCAATACAGGGAGCCGTACCGTGGCCCTCCGGCTCCCCGATGATGTTAACCGCTGGCAACTGCGGAATTTGCTCCCGAACCGCCTGGACATAGGCTTCGCTGGTTACGACAAAGACTTTCTCATCGGAGACAAGAGGCGCGATGCGCTGATAGGCCTCCTGTAGCATCGTTCTCTCGGATAGAAGACCTAACAATTGCTTTGGGCAACCCTCTCGGCTGCAGGGCCAGAGGCGAGTGCCACTGCCTCCGGCCATGATCAAAGCGTACAATACACTGCCTCCTCCGCTCATCGCCCTCAGTGTTTATCAGTGTTTATCCCCGTTTTCGCCTCGGTCGGGAGACCTTCGGCGATCGGGAGGGCCAAGCTCAGTCCACTACGTACTCCACCCTGCCCTCTCTGGCCAGCACGTAGTGCATCCCACCCACCTGGCGCACCATGCCCTTGAGCTCCATCAAGGCCAGAGCGCTGGAAACCTGAGCAATAGGCAGGCCGCTCTTTCGCCCGATTTCATCAACATGGATCGGCTCAGTTGTTATATACTCTAACAAGGTAGCCTCCGTTTCATTCTCCGGAACAATAGCCCGCACCTCAGCCTGCTGACTAACCATCTTGAGATTCAGTTCCTCCAAAATGTCCTCCACCGACAGAACAAGTTTGGCTCCCTGCTGGATGAGCTTGTTGGTCCCCACGCTTTTCTTACGGAAGATATTGCCGGGCACGGCAAACACCTCCCGCCCCTGCTCCAGGGCAAAGTCGGCTGTGATGAGGGCTCCGCTCCTCTCCCCTGCTTCGACAATAACTACTCCCAGCGACAGGCCGCTGATGATGCGGTTGCGCGGGGGGAAATTGCTGGCCTCTGGCCGGGTGCCCAGGGCATACTCGCTCACCAGAGCCCCTCTTTCGACAATTGCTTGGGCCAACTTACGGCTCTCCGCCGGGTAAATGACGTCCACACCGGAGCCCAAAACGGCAATGGTTCGCCCCCCAGCGTCCAGGGCAGCTCGGTGGGCCTCGCTGTCTATCCCCCGGGCCAGGCCGCTGACAATGGTTATCTTGTTGCGGGCCAGGTCGCCGCTTATCTGACGCGCAACCCCTTTGCCGTACACCGTAGCACCCCGGGTTCCGACCACCGCTACTGCCCACTGATCCTCATCCAGAATCTCGCCTTTGACGTAGAGCACTGGTGGCGGGTTGTAGATATTCAGCAATTGAGGAGGGTAGCCGGGATCGTCCCAGGTAAGCACCCGTACTCCGTGGCGTTCGATCTTCTCCATCTCATCGTCCAGCGATATCTTGGAGCGCGTACTCAAAAGATTCTCCAGGGCGCGCTGGTCCAATCCGGCCTTTCTCAACTCATGGGCATCGGCCCACCAGGCCTCCTCCAAATCGCCAAAATGATCGAGCAGGGCTCGGAGTTTCATGGGCCCTATGCCGCGAACAATGTTGAAGCCCACCCAATACTTGCTTGTACTGAGTTCAGTCGAAGTGACCTCAGCCACCGAAACCTCCTGTTGGGTCAGGTGGTCCCTGGTCAGGCATCTCTTTCGGCCGTCCGACCATCAGACCAGCCCTTCCATCAGTTCTACCACCATCCGCCCCTGGTCCAGGTCTATCTCCAGCACCACGTCCTCGATAGCAGGGATCAGAATCTCCCGATCCCTTCGGCTATCCTCAGAGCTGGCCTGGCCACGTACTACGTAGACGTCATTAGACCCTGTAAAGATGATTTCTTCCACCCGACCCAGGTACTCACCCTGGGCCGTCCACACATCCAGACCCACGATTTGGTGTTCGTAATACTCATCCTCCTCCAGGGGCATGGCCTCTTCGGTAGGGATTTGCACCCATTTGCCCCGCAGTTTCTCCGCCGCGGTTCGACTGCAGCACCCCTTCAGCTTTAGAACCGCTGCCCCCTTGTGCAGGCGAGCAGCCTCTACAATAAAGGGCACGGCCTCCGTCCCCAGGTAGACCCTGCGCAACTGAGCAAAACGCTCAGGAAAATCGGTGATAATCTCCACTTTTACCTCGCCTCGGGTCCCCCAGGGTCTTACAACCCGTCCGATAACCAGATAACGAGGCTCAGCTTTGTTACCTGTGCTTCCGGACTGCAAATTTGTCATCTGCCTGCAACCTGAAAAAGGGACGGGGGCAGCAGAGCCCCCGCCTTGGTTGCCGCCCGTTAACAGAGCCTGGTCAAAGTGCCTGCACTGAGCTTGGTCGAAGTGCTAGACGATCTCCAGGGTCACCCGCTTGCCCTGCTTGGCAGCGACCACTTTGACCAGGGTACGCATGGCATTGGCTACCCTCCCTTTCCTGCCAATAATTCGTCCCATATCCTCCGGAGCGACATGCAGCTCCAGAACTACAGAGGTGGTACCCTGAATCTCGTCCACTCGGACCTGTGAGGGATCGTCCACCAGCGACTTCGCGATGTATTCGATCAACTCCTTCATCGAAGGGCCCTCCTTTTGCTCGTGATATTCTGTGCTAGTCAACATTTTTTTCGCCTCCTGGGTTCTGTTAGATGTTCTGCTCAAAGGGCGGTTCCGTGAGCTCTTCCTGAAGAAGGTACCTCTCTACCGAAAAATGCTCACGGCGGACCTTGGTCCGCCGCTGGACTAAGGTCCAGCGGGAGCAAAAAGACTTTTCGGATAGGCACTTAGGCTTATCCGGAAACCGCCAAAGCGGGGCACCCCCGCCTGACGGCGATGATGCCATCGGGTAGGCCTGGTTTCCGGATAGGCTTCCTAATTTGCTTCGATAGACACCTCTTCAGTGGCTTCCTCGCCGGGAGCCGCCGACTGCTCGGCAGCTTCTTCCTCCGGCATAGATACTCCTTCTGCCAGCACCTCCTCCGGCGCAACTTCCTCTGCGAGGGCAGCTTCTTCTGCTGGTGCTTCCTCCTCTGGAGACATCTCTTCCACAACCACCTCCTCCACGACCTCTTTGGCTTTGGCCTCTTCCGCAGCAACTTCGGCCAGCAGAGACTCCAGGTCCTCCCCGGCTTTCAAACGGGCAAACCGGTCGAGGGTGCCTTTTTTCCTCAACAACCTGGCCACCGCATCAGTGGGCTGGGCGCCCTGGGACAGCCAATACAATGCCCTGTCCTCTTTTATGCGAACAGTAGGCGGTTCCGTGCGCGGGTTGTAGAATCCGATGCTTTCAATGAAGCGCCCGTCGCGCGGGGCTCGGGAATCGGCCACCACCACTCGGTAGGTAGGTTGTTTTTTCTTGCCCATACGACGTAATCTGATTTTGACCATTTCTTCTCTATTTAGGCTCCTTTCGGGTTAAGGTATGGATATGTTTGTCATAGAAGCAGGTTTTGCACCCGCCCAAGGCGACCGCCAGAGTCGCCCCTACCTGTAATCCTCCCGCGGCGGGGAGAAGATGTCAAGCACGATGGTACGGGTGAGAGCGGTGCCTCCGTGCTCCACGTTGGGCGGGAACAGCAGACTATCGCCCGCTCGCAAGACGTGGCTCTGCCCCCCGGCCTCCATGGACAGCTCCCCCTCCACAACATAAGTGATCTGTTCATGGGGGTGGCTGTGAACTGGGACAACGGCTCCTTCCTCCAAGGTTGTTTGAACTGCCATTACTCGCTCGCCCCAGGCGAGGGTACGCCGCCACACGCCCGGCACCATCTCCACCGGCTCGACACTTGAGGCTCTGACCACACTTGTCATCTGCCTGTTATCCCTTCTTTAATAGTTTAGCAATCTGCTGCGAAAAATCCTCTAAGTCTACTACCCCTTTTTGCAGATTCTCATAGACCAAATCACGGTTGATCTTCAAGTAATCGTGAACCAAGATGTTGCGAAAGCCAGCTATCCCTTGCAGTCTGGAGGCTAGGTCGCTGGATATTACACCAGCTTCCCATAGAATCTCGACGATATCTTGGTGGCGATCCGGCTTCCGCAAGCCAAGGCCAGTGATGATCAACCGACCGATATCGAGGAGGCATTCGATAGAGAGCTGTAAGTACCTCTCCGCCAATCCATAGAGGTGATAATCGGCAATAAACTCAGACCTGCTAGCTTTCTGCAGCTCTTTCAGGATTTTGCCATATTCATCCAGCTTGTCCAGTCGGGCAATGATAGCCTCATGATCGAGCACCCAATCCCTCCCTGATGATCCGCTCTAGCAGAGCTTCGTTGTAAGCTTGCTCGAAGTATCGGAAATCAAGATAATCCCTTATCACCCGCGCCTCGTAATGAACGCGCTTCCTATCATTACTGCAGAAAATCACTTTGCCGTCGCGGACAATGCGATGCTGTAACAACAGCGGGGCATGGTTCAGGACCACTACATCTACATTGTCACTTCTTAGATGCTTGGTGAGCCTGTCCAGAAAATAAAGCTGGCTACGAGCGCACTGCTCGGCAGTGGGCTTGTTCGGAAGAAGGATGGCGATGTCCACATCGCTTATCTTCCCTACATCACCCCGCGCCTGCGAACCAAAAAGATAAACAATCTCCACCGCCTCGCCAGCGAAAACCTCGCTAAGATGGTCTAACTCCATCGTAAACCCCTTCACTTCTGCAGGCCAACATGGCCAACGTTGCTACTCAAACCTGAACCGCCACACGGCCAGGGCAAAGAACGCCACGGCGTAGGCCAGCAGGATGCCCACCGGCAACAAAACCGACTCCAACCCCAACCCGCGCAGGATGATATTCTGAAAGCCATCCATGGCCCAGGCGGTGGGCATCAGGTGTCCGATGGCGGCGAAGGTCTTACCTGTTATGTCAAGTGGAAACCAGGCCCCGCCCATGGATGTAAAGACAAACATAGCAATGAGGGACCACATGATGACCTGGTCCTCGCCCTTGGCACTGGCACCGATAAGCAATCCCAGGCTGGCCACCCACAGGGCCAAAGCCGCCATCACCAGCAAGACAGCCAGGGGTTCCCGCATGTAATCCACGCCAAAGACCAGTTGGCCAAAACCCACCAGCAACGCTTCCTGCACGAAGACGACCAAGAACATGGCCAGCACGTGGCCGGCTATCACCTGGGTTCGGGTGATAGGAGTGGTAAGCAGGCGCTGCAGCGTCTTGGATTTGCGCTCCAGCACCAGCACCATCGCCGACGTGTTCAGCCCGAAGATGACGAACTGAACGAGCATGCCAGGCGACGACTGGGTGTAGACATTGGCCGACATCTCCTCCCGAGCCTCCCCTACCGCCCGCTCAACAGCGACGGTGAGCGGTGGCCGTTGCCAGGCCTGGCTGGCCAGGGCCAAAGCCTCGTTCACGTAGTCGCGCCAGGCTGCCTCGCTCTCGAATCCCACCTTGGCCTCATACGCCTCCGCGCTGAGCCGGGCGGTTTCCACCATGCCCAACAAGCGCAGCACAACCGCCTGAACTGCGCCGATGGCCGTCTGACCGGCAGACGTGTTTTGATCCGCGATCACCGTCAAGCGGGGCACCTCACCAGCCACAACCTGCTCGCTGAAGCCCTCCAGTATGATTACCGCGGCGGCCAGCTTTTCATCGCCGACCATCTCGCTGGCTTGCTCTGCTTGTTTCCCCTCCAGCACCACCAGCCGAATCACGTCCGAGGCCTCCAGCATGCTATGCACGCTGGTGCTGAGGGCGCTTCCCGCATCGCGATCCACCAACCCTACAGGCAGGCGAGGGTCGCCCTCCCCGCCACCGCTGAAGATGAAGCCAAAGAAGGCGGTGAAGAGAATGGGCATGGCTACCAGGAATAGCCCCGCTTTCCAGTCCCGAACCACTTGTAATAGGTCTTTGAGAGCCAGATCAATCACCCGCATGGCTACTCTCCTACGCGAACCGCCGGCGAAATAGAAGCGCACCCACGGCGAAGAAAACGACGCCCATTCCCAGAGTGACCAGGGTTGGCAAGAGCACCTCACCCAGGCCGCCACCTGCCAGGACGGCCTTCCAGCCGCGCAAGGCCCAGCCGTGGGGCGTCAGCAGGTTGATGATCTCGTAGGCGGCAGGCAGATTCTGAAAGCCGGTGGTAAACAGCCCGCCGGCCATACCCATCACGGTGAGCCCCCCGCCCACCACCGGCCCACTTTGCCGAGTGTTCTTGACAAAGGACATCAGCAACACACCGAAACCTGCTGCGGCGACGACGAGCCCCAATGTCACCAAAGCCAGGGCCAAGGGATCCCCCCAGCGGATGCCGAAAATGATGGCTGTGACGACCATCAGCACCACGGCCTGCACGGCGACGGTCAAGAAGACGGCCACGAACTTGCCGCCCAGGATAGCCGTCCGCGGCGTGGGAGTGGTGAACAGCCGTGCCAAGGTTCCTTCCTCGTGTTCACGGATGATGGTCTCCGCAGTGTAGGCCCCAGTGAAAAAGGTGAAGAAGATCACCTGGCCGGCTATGATAGCCCCGAATATGACGGCCTTTTGGCTGGCTTGCTCGCCTTTACCGGGCGGGAGCTGAATATCCAGCACAGGCTGCGCTCCTTCTTCCCAACTTGAACCCAGCGCCTGGGCCCAAGCAGCATACCGGGTGGCGACATCCTGTAGTAATTCATCATCAACTGGCACCCCTCGCTGTTCCAGTTGAGCGGCGATAACACTTGTGGCGATCCTGGTGCCAGCGAAGCCATCCACAAACTGACTTACGATATCCTTGACGATGCTCGGCCCCAGGGTCAGCGTAGGGTCCTGGTACAGCGTAACCGTAGCCGTTCCTTCCGGCGCCAGGGCGGCGATGGTGAAATCGGACGGGATGATGACCGCTACACCAGCCTCTTGGTTCTCCACCGCGGCGCGGGCCTCAGCTTCGGTGGCCACCACGGTTACTTCCAGCACATCGGCCAACTCTTCCCTCTGCAGGAACTCGGCCAGCGTCTGCCCAAAGGAGAAGCTGAACTGCGGCCCAGGCTCATCCAGGTTGACGACCTGCACCCGTGTTTGCGGTAACTCAAAGCCGCCGTCACCCCCAAATCCGCCGAAGGCAAAATACATGATGGCGGCAACCAACAGCGGTGCCACAAACATCATCACCACCGCGAACCGGCTGCGGAAGGAGCAGAGCAAACTTTTGAGGGCGATGTCCAAGACTTTCATGGGTGGTCTCCTTGACCCGTCAAATGTGATGCGTCAAACGGCAGGCAGGACTTGCACCCCACGATTCACGTTTGACGCTTGACGTTTCAGTCCCTCAACGCCCGACCCGTCAGGTGCAGAAATACCGCCTCCAGGTTGGGCTCCTGAATCTCCACCGAGGTGATGCGCACCCCCGCCCGGTTGGCCGACTCGAACAGGCGCGGCAGGACGAGGTTGCTGTCATCCACCAGGAGGGTGAGCTGGCTGTCCTCAGCCGAGACCCGATGCACTCCCTCGGTCGTCCGCCAGCGCTCCAACACCCGCTCAGCCTCGGCGTTGATGGTGAGGTCAATGCGGTCCAGTTCACCCACAATCCTGACCAGTTCGTCGTGTGTGCCCTGGGCGATCACCTTGCCCCGATCCATGATGGCGATGTGGTCGGAGAGCTCCTGGGCCTCCTCCATGTAGTGGGTGGTGTAGAACACGGTCATTCCCTGTCGGTTTAGTTCCTTGACGTTGTCCAGGATGTTGCGCCGGGTCTGGGGATCAATGCCCACCGTAGGCTCGTCCATGATGATGACCTGGGGACGGTGCAGCAGAGCGATACCGATGTTCAGTCGCCGCTTCATGCCGCCGGAGAACTTGCTTACCCGCCCTTTCTGGCGCTCGGTCAGGCCGATGACCTCCAGCACCTCATCCACCCGCTGGCGCAGGGCAGCGCCCCGCAGGCCGTACATCTTGCCCCAGAAATTGAGGTTCTCGCGGGCGGAGAGGTCCTCGTAGAGGGCGATTTCCTGCGGAACCACGCCGATGGCCTCCTTCACCGCCATGGGCTCGCGCAGGATGGAATGGCCCATCACCAGAGCGTCCCCTTTGGTCGGCTCCAACAGGCAGGCCAGCATGGAGATGATGGTGCTCTTGCCCGCCCCGTTGGGCCCCAGCAGGCTGAAAATCTCGCCCGCCTGCACCTCAAAGCTGACCCCCTGCACGGCGTACACGTCGCCGAAATTCTTGTGCAAATCTATCACCTGAACGGCTTTGTCGTTATGCATCTCGATCCTTCTTGATCAACGACCTATCTCCGTCTCCCAGCTCTGCCTTCAGTTGAGATCAGGGGCTTGCGCAGCGAAGCCCGGGGAGCTTGAGGGGTACCCCCTCAACCCCACTTTTTCCTCCTCAGAGTGGGGCTAAATGGGCCAATGCCCCACACCGGCGACGAGAAGAGGGGATATTGGGGGGACACCCCCCACACCCCCGACCTGCTGCGCAGGCCCGATCAGGCACTGGTCTTGACAGTCTATGTTGTCTGTGATATAATATCAATCAAGCGGGAAGCCGCACGCGCTCCTATCCTTAACCGGACGGTATGCTCGGCGGCTGCAGGCGGCACACCGAAAGCCGCTCTCCCGCAGGTTTTATCAGCCGATGATCTGCTTGAGCAGGTCATCGGCCTTTAGCGTTCTATCGGCCTGAATCTCCCCGTGATACACAGCGAGGGCCTTCTTGTGGGCCGGTGATCTCTTGCCCACGTAGCCGAAGGTGATGCGCTCGACATCGAAATCAGGATCGTCCTGCCGCAGCCAGGACAATAACATATTCTTGATGTCGCCTTCGTGACCTGTGTACTCTATGTCAATCATGACTCGCTCCCCTGGCGGCAATTCGCGGATCAAGTGATATAATCCTGCGGCAAACAGTTGCAGAATGGCCCACTTGCGTCGCTTCCCCTTGCGACGTTGAACGAGAATGCTAATAGCTTCTCGCTTGTCCCTACCAGGAATACGGATTGTGTAGTCCTTGTCGTTGCTCAGCGCCAGAGTGGTATCGCCAGTGCGCTCGATCTTGTTGCTCTGATCCACGTGATAAGGCAAGAACGCCCCTTCCTCACTTCGGATTGTGAATGCGCAATTCCCCCACCCTGATGCTCTTCCAATGCGATCACTTTTTAGATGCCCAACTGTCTGAGAAAGGCAAATGGCCCCCGCCCGCTGGACATCTGCTTCATCATGCGTTGCATCTGGCGGAACTGGGCCAGGAGTTGGTTGACTTCCTGAACCGTGGTGCCAGAGCCCCGGGCGATGCGCCGCTTGCGGCTGGCGTTGATGATCCTGGGATTGCGCCGCTCCTCCATGGTCATGGAGTTGATGATAGCTTCGATGCGTTTCATCTGCTGATCGGTGATCTCCGGCGCCATCTCTTTGCTCACCTGGGAGAAGCCGGGAATCATATCCAAGAGCTGGCTCAGAGGCCCCATCTTCTTGACCTCGCGCAGTTGCCGCCGGAAGTCCTCCAGGTCGAATTCGCCCTTAACCAGCTTCCTGCCCATGGCCAGGGCCTGCTCCTGGTCCAGGGCCTCCTCCGCCTTCTCGATCAAGGTGAGGACATCGCCCATGCCCAGGATGCGCGAGGCCAGGCGGTCGGGATGAAAGGACTCCAGGGCATTGGTCTTCTCGCCTACGCCCAGGAATTTGATGGGCACGCCAGTCACGGAGCGGATGGAGATGGCTGCCCCACCACGAGCATCGCCGTCGGCCTTGGTCAGGATGAGCCCCGTCAGCCCCACCCGCTGGTTGAACTCATCTGCCACCCGCACCGCATCCTGGCCCGTCATGGCGTCGGCCACCAACAGCACTTCCTGTGGTGAGACCCGTTTCTTGATCTCCACCAGTTCCTGCATCAACTCCTCGTCAATGTGCAGCCGGCCGCCGGTGTCCAGGATGACCGTGCTGAGGGCGGACTCCTCGGCCCGCCGGACAGCGTTAGCGCAGACGGTCGGAGGAGGAACCGTGGTGCTCTCTTGATAGACGGGTATATCCAACTGCTTCCCCAGCACCTCTAATTGCGTCACCGCAGCCGGCCGGCGAGGGTCGGCGGCCACCAGGAGAGGGCGATGGCCGGACTTGCGGAGCCTGAGAGCCAGCTTGGCGGCCGTGGTCGTCTTGCCCGACCCTTGCAGGCCCACCAGCATGATCACATGAGGTGGCGGCCCCGAGAGGTCTAGCTTGCTGGGCTCGCCCAGGGTTTTGATCAGTTCCTCGTGGACGATCTTGATCACCTGCTGAGCTGGCGTGAGAGTCCGCATCACTTCCGCACCAACGGCCCGCTCGCGCACCCTGGCCACGAAGTCCTTGACCACTTTGTAATTGACATCGGCCTCCAGCAGCGCCAGCCGCACCTCCCGCAGGGCGGCATCCACATCGCTCTCAGAGAGCTTACCCCGCTTGGCCAACTTGCCAAACACATTCTGTAGCTTATCCGTCAGATTCTCGAACACTCTACCTCTATCTCCTCTGAGAAACCCGCAAATTCCCCTGAGTTCCCCCGCCTCATAGGAACTCGGGGGAACTCAGGGGAGCTCTGACAATCATTTCTCCAGCCCGGGCGACAGTACAAGTGTCATTGTAATTGACTTTGGCGATTTCGTCAAGTTAGGCCACCACCTTGCCTCCCTTGATCACCCTATCCACCAGGTTGACCCCGAAGCGATACGGCAGGTGGCGATAGTCGGGGATGTCCAGGATCAGGATGTCAGCCTTTTTGCCGGGCTCCAAACTCCCCACCCGATGGCCCAATCCGATGGCATGGGCAGAGTTGATGGTCGCAGCGACGATGGCCTCGGCGGGGGTCATCTTCATAAAGCGGCAGGCCAGGGCGATGATCAGTTGCATAGACTCACACCAGCAGGTGCCAGGGTTGAGGTCAGTGGCCAGGGCCAGAGCGCCACCGGCATCAATTATCCGCCGGGCGGGGGAATACTCGTGGTGCCCCAACCCGAAAGGTGTGCCTGGCAAAGCCACAGCGATGGTGTCGGACCCCGCCAGCAACTCTATCTCATCGTCGGGAGTACAGACCAGGTGGTCGGCCGAGATCGCCCCCAGTTCCACCGCCAGCCTCGTGCCTCCCAGCGGTTTGAACTCGTCGGCGTGGATCTTCAGCCCGAAGCCCAGGGCTCGCGCCGCCTCTAACACCCGCCGCGACTGTTCCAAAGTGAAGGCCCCCTCGTCGCAGAAGACGTCGCAAAAGACTTTAGATCTGTGATTTGAGATTTGAGATCGGATCGCTGGCAGCATCTCCTCAACTACCAGGTCTACATACTCGTCTGCTCTTCCTTTGTACTCCTCCGGCACAGCGTGAGCGCCCAGGAAGGTGGGCACCAGATCCATAGGGTGTTCGGCGTCCAGGCGGCGAATGACCTCCAGTGTCTTCAACTCGTTCTCAAGGTCGAGGCCGTAGCCGGTTTTGACCTCGGCGGTGGTGGTGCCATGGGCCAGCATCCGGTCTAGCCGTGCCCGGCTCTCCTCCATAAGTTGCTTCACACTAGCCGCGCGGGTGGCCCGCACGGTGGACATGATCCCCCCGCCGGCAGCCATTATTTCGAGATAGGTGGCGCCACGAACGCGCATCTCGAACTCGTTGGCCCTGTCGCCGGCGAAGACAAGGTGAGTGTGGGGATCAACGAAGCCAGGCATCACCACCTTGCCGGAGGCATCCAGCTCCTGGGCAGCCTCGACCTGTCCCCGCACCTCCTCGGTCTTTCCCACCAGGTCGATGCATCCATCTTTGACGGCGATGGCCCCGTCCTCGATGATTCCCAGATCCCCCATCGCCGCCCCGCGCCTGGGGTCATTTTTTGGGGAAAGGGGAGGGTTGGGGGACACCCCCAAGCCCCCGGCAGGGGGGTTCCCCTGCACCCCCTCCCGCCTGGGGCCATTTTTGGGGGAAAGGGAAGGATTGGTGGACACCCCCAGGCCCCCGGCAGGGGAGTCCCTCTGCACCCCATCTCGCTTGGGCCCCTCGGAGGCGAGGGTGAGAAGTTGAGTGGCGCTGTGGATGAGAAGGTCAACATGCATTCAAGAACTCCCTTCCTGATTATCCAGGGGCCTTCCCGCCCCGCTCAGAAGCGGCCTGGTACAAGGCCGGGGCGAGGACGCCCCTCCAGAGCAAAACAGGCCGGCTCTCCATAGCAAGAAGATGATTCATCGTGGACAGTGCGGGTCGCTGTCGGCGAAGCCGCCGCCGAAAGCCATCACTACCGCTCGGCACCCCTTGCACAGCTCCAGATAGGCACATCCCCGACACTTGCCTCGTATCTCATCCTCCTGCGCCCGAAAACTGGCGAAGACGTCCGATTCCCACCAAGCCCTCATGAAATCGCCATCTCCTACATCCGACCAGCGCACGTGGCTACAAGGCAGCACTGCCCCATCCTGAGTGATGGTGACGAACTTGCGCGCCGCCGAGCAGCCCCAGACGCCAGTCCGGTAGAGCTGCTCTGGGGAACGATCGGTGAGCAGAAAGGTGAGGGAGGCATCGATGGTCACCTTGGTCGAGTGGTCCTTGGTTCTTGATCCTTGATCGCCTACCGCCTGTCGAAGAACGTGTTGCACATGACGATATCCTGTGGCATCCAGCGATTCCTTCTCCAACCAGTCGCTTTCGGTGGTGGGCGGCTTGGGGCGCAGGATGTTGACCGAGGCAGCTCCCAGGCGCCGCCCCAACTCGATCACCGGCTCCAGTTCGACCAGATTGCTCCGCGTCACCAGGAAGTTGAGGCCCCACCGCAGGCCAGCTTCGCAGCAAGCCTCGATGGCAGCCATCGTCGTCCGGAAATTGGGCCGGGTTTTCCTGTTGGTTTCCTCGGTGACCCCGTTGAGGGAAATCTGCACCTGGCCCACCCCTGCTTCTTTGAGGGCCGCAGCCATCTCCCGGTCGAGCAGGTTGCCGTTGGTAGTGAGGTTGGGAACAATGCCGTGCTCCCGTGCCAATCGCACCATCTCCACGATGCGGGGATGCAACAGGGGCTCGCCACCGCCCAGGGCCATCTGAAACACCCGGACTCTCTCCGCCTGAGCTACGACCTTCTTAAAGAGGGTGAAGGAGGCATCGGTGGCCTCAACCTTTGAGCCGGGCCGGGCAGAGTAGAAGCAGCCAGCGCAGGCCTGGTCGCAGCGCCCTGTCACTGAAAAGTGGATGGTCTCTGGGGCTACCAGGGAACGGGGCGGGGCGGTAGTCGCCGGCGCAGCGTCGCGCACCGCCTCCACCCTCTCCAATGCACCGTCCCCCACGATGGGCGAAGGTCTCCCGACCGAGCCCTCTTCCACCTCGGTCAGGAGACCTTCGGCGATCAAAGTAATGAACCCCTTCTCCAGCAGGTAGCTGATGAAAAAGACGGGATAATCGCGCAGTTCGCCCTTCAGCAGGAAATAGAGGGCATCCAACCCCTCCAGGTTCAGCAAGGCTGTCTCTGCCGTCTCCTGTTGGAACATCAACGCACCCTGGGGCTCTGGCCTCAGCACGGTAGCGGGTGATAGAGTGAACATGGCTCAGCAAATCATGTGCGTGGCGATCTTGGCCCTCGCCTTCTTGGCTGCCCGCTCCAGCAGAAAGGCATAATACTCATACAGGAACTGGCCGTCCTCCATCCAGCGGCCAGTGATGGAGAAGGTAGCGTCGGGGTTCAGGCGCACCCGCAAGGAGACATTCATAGGGCGCTCCAAGGCGCTCTGCAGCATCTCAGACCAACTTGGCCCCCCCAAAGGAGAACCGCCAAACTCCTCCATCCGCTTTCCGGCCTGACGCGCGATGCGCTGGGCCCGGCGCTGCTCTTCAGGGAAGAGCTTGCTGGCTTTCTCGAAGGCGCAACCCAGAAAAAGCACCACACCGTCCAAGGGGATCTCATCTTCGGAGTAGAAATCGGTTTCGTCCACCTTCTCACCCGGAGTGAACTCGTAGTCATAGTCGGCGTACATCTCTTTCTGCTCCTCGGGGAGCTCGAAGTGGAAGGCGCCAGCATCGGAGAGTTCCTGACGGTGGGTACCGACGTAGTTGAGGATGGTTTCAATAGCCCGCACTCCGATGCGCGAGGCGCGGTAGCCCTCAGAGTCGAACTTGGCTATCTGCTTGTCCAGGTAGTCCAGAGCCTCAGCCGTCAACTTGTCCTTCAGATCACCGTGCTCCTTGATGTAATCTCGCAGGCGGACCATCGGCTCCTCGAAGAGCAGGTAATAGGAGCGGACGAAGTAACCCGAAGTCAAAAGCTCTCGCACCAGGGTGCCTAGCTTCTCTGGCTTCTTCACCTTCACCTCGTACGCCGCCTCCGAGGAATCAATCTCGTAGCCGCTCCAGTATGCTTTCAACATCTCTCTGCCTCCTTATTTGGTCGGATGGTCGGTTTTGCTCGCTTTGAGCTTTGGGCCTCCCCTGCTCCCTTGCTCCTCTGTTCCCCTGCTCCTTGATCACCTCTGCCAGGATTCTCACTCCTTCGGCCATCTGGGCCTCGGAGAGGAAGCTGAAGGGAAGACGAAGATTGCGGCGACCATCTCCCTCGGCGAAGAACTGTGGTCCCGGCGTGAAGAGGACTCCCCGCTCGGTGGCCTCAGCCAGCATCTTCTCGGCGTCCAACGGCTCGGGAAGGGTAAGCCAGACGAAGAAGCCGCCAGCAGGGCGGGTCCAACGCATGCCGTCGGGCATCTCTCGCTCCAGAGCCGCCAGCAGCGCATCCCGGCGGGCACGGTAGCGGGCCACCAGCCGGGCGATGTGGGGCTCCAGCCACCCCTCCTGGCAAAAAGCGGCCACCACGTGGGCCACGAAAGGATTGGTTCCCCCTTCGCTGTTCTTCAGCCCACAATTGACGATGCGCTGGATGACCTCCGACTCGGCGATGATCCAGCCCAACCTCAGCCCAGGAGCCAGTATCTTGGAGAAGCTCCCCAGCCGAATTACCCCCTGCCCTCCGGCCAACTCGAACAGGGAGGACGGCACCCGCCCCTCGTAGCACAGATCTCGGTAGACATCATCCTCCACCAAGAGCAACTGATACTCAGCAGCCAGCTTCACCAACGCCTCCCTGCGCCGCGCTGTCAGGGTGACCCCGGCTGGGTTCTGGAAGGTGGGGATGGTGTAGAGGAAAGCGATTCGTTGCCCGATCACGCTCAGCCCCTCCAACCGCTCGGCCAGGGCCTCGATTACCAACCCCTGCTCGTCCACGGGCACCTGCCGCAGATCCAGGGGGTGGTCCCGCAGGGTGGCGATAGCCTCGTGATAGCTGGGAGCCTCCACCAACACCACGTCGCCGGGGTGAGCGAAGAGGCGGGCCACGATGTCCAGCCCCTGAGTCGCGCCAGCGCAGAGCATGATGTTGGCCCGGCTGATGCGTAGCCCCTCGTCCCGCTCGACCTTGCCTATGAGGTAATCGAGCAGGGGGCCATACCCTTGCTCAGGACCGTATTGCAAGGCTAGCCGCCCCTTTGCCCGCAGCGCCCGCTCCGTGGCGGCGATGAGCTTATCCACCGGCAGGAGGTCGGGGTCGGGGTGGCCGTAGATGAAGGGGATCGCCCCGGCCGGTCCTCCTGCCTGAACCCCTTCCAGCGAATCGAAAGGTAGTGAGGATAGTTTAGACATAGAGGTCTCGTTCAAAGTTGCACCTACCTGTCCCTCATCCCCAGGGCGAAGCGGAGCGCTGCCTCCACACCCGGGCCATCTTCTCGTCGCTCACTGATGTGTAATTATACATCAGATTGACTCAAAGTCCAACTCACGAATCGTGGGGCTTGCCGGACTCATATGTACACGCTAACGTGCGTTTCGCCATATCGGGTTTCGGCTCGGTAGTCCAGGCCCGATTTTTTGAGGATGTGGAGCATGTGCCGATTCTCCGCCATGATCCAGGCCGTCAGGCGCTCAATGTTCATGGAACGGGCCACCTCAACCAGGAGTTCCAGCATGTGGGTACCCAGCCCCTGGTTCTGATAATCGTCTCGGACGACGATGGCCGACTCGGCCTCGGCAGGGTCCTCTTCCGAGCGGGCCAGGCGCGCCACAGCCACGATGCGCTCCTCACCCTCCTCCTCGACTGTAGCCACCAATGCGGCTTGCCTGGCCGGGTCCAAATCGCTCAACTGCCTGGCTTCCTGCTCGATGGTCTCCAGGGGCACGTTCTGCCGCATGGAGTGGAAGCGCAATCGCCGTGTCGTGTCCGACAGGCGGTAGTAGAGGTCCACCAATCTTCCAGCGTCATCGGGGGTGATGGGACGGATAAACACTCGACGGCCATCGCGGATCACGTAGGAGGTCTGCTCGTCCACATTCACTCGTATCTGTTCATCTTGTGCTCGCAGTGGACGCTAGTCCACTGCCCGAAGCCGCTGGACTAGGGTCCAGCGGGAGCAAATGAGTGGTTATCGTTCTTCTCCCGTGGACATCATCGGAATCTTGAGGTTGTGCTCTCTGGCCACCTCAATGGCTCTATCGTAGCCAGCGTCCACGTGGCGGATGATGGCCGTCCAGGGGTCAGCGGTGAGCACCCGCTCCAGCCGCACCGCCGCCTCAGGCGTGCCGTCGGCGACGATGACCTGGCCGGCGTGGATGGAGTAGCCGATGCCCACCCCGCCACCGTGATGAATCGAAACCCAGGTGGCCCCACAGACGGCGTTGAGCAGGGCGTTGAGCAGCGGCCAGTCGGCGATGGCGTCGGAGCCGTCCTTCATCCCCTCGGTCTCCCGTCGCGGCGAGGCCACGGAGCCGCCGTCTAGATGGTCCCGCCCGATGACGATGGGGGCTTTCACCTCGCCCGAGGCCACCAGCT
>CAZRSI010000029.1:15443-18160 GCA_964602575.1 uncultured Anaerolineae bacterium | reverse complement strand
TACCGCCGCTTCGCCGACGTGGAGAGCCTGGCCGAGGAGATCGAGAAACTGCTGGAGAGGAAGAGACGAGAAGAGAAGAATGCCTAAGCTGAACCTTTCACCCAACGCCCTCACGGTGTTGGAGAAGCGATACCTCAAAAAGGACAAGGATGGGCAAGTGGTCGAGACACCCGAAGAGATGTTCTGGCGGGTGGCGCGGGCCATAGCCCAGGCGGAGCTGACCTACGATCCTGATGCCGACGTGGAGGCGATGGCCGAGGAGTTCTACAAGCTGATGGCCAATCTGGATTTCCTGCCCAACTCACCCACGCTCATGAACGCGGGCACCGAGATGGGCCAGCTCTCTGCGTGCTTTGTCCTCCCAGTAGATGACTCACTGGAGAGCATCTTCGAGGCGGTAAAGGCCACAGCCCTCATTCACCAGTCGGGTGGAGGCACTGGCTTTTCCTTCTCTCGCCTTCGTCCAAAAGGTGACATCGTCGGCTCCACAGGGGGCATCGCCTCTGGGCCTGTCTCCTTTATGCGCGTCTTCGACACAGCCACGGATGTGATAAAGCAGGGAGGGCGCAGGCGTGGAGCTAATATGGGCATCCTCCGCGTGGATCACCCTGACATCCTGGAATTCATCACCTGCAAGGAAAAGGAAAAGACTTTCGCCAACTTCAATATCTCCGTGGCCGTAACCGAGGAGTTCATGCAGGCTTTAATCGGGGATAGAGAATATGCACTTATCAATCCTCGTAGCGGGGAAGAGGTCAGAAAGCTGAGAGCTAAGACCGTCTTCGATAAGATTGTGGAAGGAGCCTGGCGAAACGGGGAACCGGGGGTGGCCTTCATAGACCGTATAAACGAGTTTAGTCCTACTCCCAATCTGGGCTTGATAGAGAGCACAAACCCTTGCGGTGAGCAGCCATTGCTCCCGCTGGAATCATGCAATTTGGGATCCATCAATCTCTCCAAAATGCTCACCCCCGAGGGCCGCTTCGATTGGGCGAAGCTGGAGCGAACGGTCAAGCTGGCAACGCGCTTCTTGGACAATGTCATCACCGTCAACAAGTTCCCTTTGCCGGAGATCGAGGAGGCCACGCTGAGAACCCGCAAGATCGGCTTGGGGGTCATGGGTTTTGCCGATATGCTCATTCAATTGGGCATCCCCTATGACTCAGAAGAAGCGGAGGAATTGGCCGGGAAGGTGTTGGGAGCTGTTAACTACTGGAGCAAGGAAGCCTCGATAGAGCTGGCGAAAGAGCGAGGGAGATTCCCTGCTTTTGAGGGTTCTATTTACACCCAAGGCAAACTCCCCATTCCAATGACCAATGACCAATCCCAAAATGGGGATTTGCGTTTTAACTGGCAGGAGCTTGTGGAGCGCATCCAAAAGCACGGCATCCGCAACGCCACCACAACCACCATCGCCCCCACCGGGTCCATCGGCATCGTCGCCAACTGCTCCGGCGGCGTCGAGCCTCTCTTTGCCCTGGTTTACATCCGGCGCCACATCTTGGACGAGGATCAATTGATCCAAGTCAATCCCTTCTTCGAGAGATTAGCCAAGGAGGAGGGCTTCTACAGCGCCGAGTTGATGCAAAGGGTTGCCGAACAAGGTGGCATCCAGGGTCTTGAGGAGATTCCAGCTGGTGTGCGTCGGCTCTTCGTCACCGCTCACGACATCACCCCGGAGTGGCATATTCGCATGCAGGCCGCATGTCAACGCTATGTGGACAATGCGGTCTCCAAAACGGCTAATTTCCCCAACTGTGCTACCAAGGAAGACATTGCTCAGGCCTATCTTTTAGCTTACCGCTTGGGTTGCAAAGGGCTCACCGTTTATCGGGATGGCAGTCGTCAGGAGCAGGTGTTGACCAGAGGGCTGACAGATCCTAGGCCTAGCAAGGCGGTGCTGGCGCCGAGGCCCAGGCCGGCGGTGACGCGAGGAGCAACCGAAAAGATAGTTCTGGGTTGCAACCGCACTTTGTATGTGACCATCAATGAGGACGACGAGGGGTTGTGCGAGGTTTTCCTGCATATGGGAAAGAGCGGTGGCTGCACGGCCTCCCAATCTGAGGCTATTGGGCGGCTCATCTCCCTGGCTCTGAGAAGCGGCATTGAGACCGAGGCTATCATCAAACAACTCAAGGGTATCCGTTGCCCTTCGCCCTCTTGGCACAAAGGCGGATCAGTTCTTTCCTGCTCCGATGCCATAGCCAAAGCCATTGAACGCTACATCAGGGGCCAGGTTGACAATCTGGAGAGAAGGGACATCGTTGAAAGTATGCCAGACATCTCACCTGAGTGCCCCGAATGTGGGGAGATACTGGAGTACGGCGAAGGTTGCGTTTTCTGCCCCTCGTGTGGCTACTCGGAGTGTGTGTGATGTGGCGCGCGATTTGGAGAAGTTCAATTTTAGGCTTGATGGGGCTGTTGGTGGCGTCTGGGCTCTCCTGTAAGGCCGCACCGACAGTCGCGACCCCAATGCCTACGCCGATGGCGATTGCAGGCATTAAAACCTACACCGATGAGGAAGTTGGGCTGTCTGTCCAATATCCTGAGGGGTGGATAGTCGAGAGGACTATCATAGAGGGGTTCGATGCTGTTATCTTCAGGGAAACGGTGGAAGAGGGCGCGCCAGAGCTGACCGTCTTTTCCACAATAGCCGAGGGGCGGACTGTGCGCCAGGTCCTGGACGAAACCCTCTCCATTGTTCAGATGCTGCGGGG
>CAZRSI010000029.1:13781-15343 GCA_964602575.1 uncultured Anaerolineae bacterium | reverse complement strand
GAGGCCGGAGAAGTGCGATGAGCAGGGAAGAGGCCTGGCTTGCCTCGGAAGAAGTATTGGCGCATCTGAAGCGCATCGAAAGACAGCTTGAGGTTATAGCCAATAGCATCCAGGAATATCTGGAGGTCAGTTGTCAATTACTGGCCTCTTCTACTCTCAACGCGGGCACAGTTCAGGTTCCGGTTTCCAAGGCTCTGCCCTCTGAGGGCGCATTGACGATCAGAGAAGTAACCATTGATCCAGCCAAACACACTGTTACTGTACGCGATGAGCCCGTCGAGTTGACTCCTACGGAGTTTGACCTCTTATTCTGCCTGATGCGCAACAGCGGCCGGGTGCTGAGTTGCCAGGAATTGGTGCGCGAGGCCCAGGGCTACGAGTTAGATGAGAGGGATGCGCGCTATCTCATACGCCCCCATATCACCCGTCTTCGGCGGAAGCTGATGGCGGAGCCTGGGGCTCCTGAATATATCCGCAATGTGCGGGGTGTAGGCTACTTCTTTGAAAGGCGCAGGGCGGAGCGGGAGTGACGAATCCAAGCACCTCCGCTCCATCTTACCCCGTCGCAATTATCGGGTCCGCGATTTAGGTGATTTTATCGCTTATTCATCTTCTTCCTCCAAATTCACCCTAATTGCTCTCAACGCTTTTGTAAAGTTCTTGTAACCCACAAGAGGACAATCTTGTGGTATAATAAGCTGTAAGGAAAATCATCAAAGTGGAGGTGTAACTATGAAAAAGCTGTCCACTGCTACTATGTTGGCCCTGGTTTTGGCCTTGCTCCTGGGTGGCACTGTGGCCTACGCCGCCTTCCATTGGTGCCCGGACGACCCTGTCTTTTCTATAGATGGTAAAGAGGTTAATGTGCTTATCGAGCTTGGCGTGGGGGAAGGGCAAGACCCGGCAGACATAGTCACCGGCCCTGTGCACATCAAACTATATGTCCCCAAGGGTGTCGATGCCGGGATCATCGGACCCGGTGATGGTTTCGGCCATGGCGAGAAAATCAAAATCATCCACAAGGGGAATCTCGATGATGAGATCAAAGTGAAGGTGAGGGTTCCTACCCGTGAAAGATATCCGTTGAGGGTGACTGTAACAACTCCCAGCGGCTCTGATGTCAGCGAGGGTTGGAGCAAGCGGTGGGTGAAGTGCGAGGTGGAGCTGTAAGACTAGCCGATAGTCTATTCTAGATCTTCGCCCAAATAAGGAGGAACACTCCTAATGGGAGATTTTCCGTCCTTTGTACGTGTCTATATCTCTGTCATTGCTCTGGCGGCCCTGGCCCTTTTTGTTTCGGTGGCTTATCTTGAAGGATTAAATCCCATCGTCGAGCAACCTGTCGTAGCTGCTCTTCTGCTGGCTGCCATCGCTGCCTCCTCCAGCTTTCCGGTGCACATATCTCCCAAAACCAAGGTGTCCGTGGAAACCACCTTTATCTTCGGTACCCTCTTGCTGTTTCCACCGCCTGCAGCCATCGCTATATGCGCCTTAGGGGTGTTAGTTTCCTCAATTGTTCAGCGACACAAGTGGGGGCATACCCTGTTTGAGGTGGCTCAGAC
>CAZRSI010000029.1:4014-13681 GCA_964602575.1 uncultured Anaerolineae bacterium | reverse complement strand
GTTATGGGGCCGATCACTGCGTTGCTGGCCCAGATAAGCCCCTGGGCCTTGGGCATCATGATCATCCCCGCGGCCCTGATCTATATCTCTTTCAGGAACAACTCACTGCTGCGTTTTCAGACCAAGGAGGCTATCGAGGCCCTGGCCGATGCCATTGACATGCGCGACCCCTATACCTTTGAGCATTCCCAGAGGGTAGCCAAATATGCCCGTGAGTTGGCTGTTAATTTGGGTCTGCCCGAAGACATGGTAGACATCATTGAATCAGCCGCCCGTGTTCACGATTTGGGCAAGATCGGGATTGACACCTCTATCCTGTCCAAACCCACTGCGTTGAGCGAGGATGATTGGGAGAAGATGAGGAGACATCCAGAGATAGGAGCCAGCATTGTAAGTCGCTTTCCCCTTTTCCGCTCTGGGCGGGACCTAATTCTTTACCATCACGAGCGTTATGATGGGCAGGGGTATCCTGAAGGGAAGCGTGGTGACCAGATACCACTCGGAGCCAGGATCATCGCCGTGGCCGACGCCTTCGATGCCATGACCAGCGACCGCCCATATCGTCGGGCTTTGCCCATTCAGGCTGTTTTGCGGGAATTGGAGCGGTGTAAGGGCAAGCAATGGGATCCTGAGGTGGTCGAGATACTGACTGAAATCATTTGCCAGGAGCTGAAGGGTCAGAAGAGCGCTGTTCTTTTGCCTTCGTTAGTGTCTGCTTAAACAGAGAGGATTATTGAGGTGTTGCATCTAGAAGATATAGGCCGCCAGCGTCGTCGCACACCGTGGCTGGTAGCCTATCTTTCCAGAAGCAGATCGTTCATA
Source organism: uncultured Anaerolineae bacterium (assembly GCA_964602575.1). Taxonomy (GTDB): domain Bacteria; phylum Chloroflexota; class Anaerolineae; order VGOG01; family VGOG01; genus CAZRSI01. The sequence continues at coordinate 12,859 of CAZRSI010000029.1, read as the reverse complement.
GCCGGTCCTTCGGTTAGCAAGGCAGACAGCGTGGACGTTAGTTATGCATCTAGGCCGGACTGGAGGGTGGCGGGTTGCTTCTCTCCAAGAGGTGAAGAGTTGCTCTCCTGGTGTTTCGCGGCCATGATCCATTGCCTGAAGGCTGGCCGTTGTTACGTGATGCTTTTGGACAAAGAGCGCTCAGAACTGGTAGTGGTCAGGACTAGCTCGAAATGGGGCCCTACTCTAGGTGATAGGCTCCCTATTGATCGAGGCGTTGCCGGCTGGGTGATTCAGCACAGACAGCCGTTTGTCTCAGGATGTCAGGGTACGAGGATGTCAGTAGAAGCAGTTTGGAAAGAGGAATATGATAGAGAGCCTTTGCTTGCCGTGCCTATTTTGGGCGAGGAGGATGTGCACGGGGTTCTGATGGCCTTTGGCAAGTTGAGGGGCGGGACTTTCTCGGAGCACGACTTGGTGACGGCGGAGATGCTGGCTGATTACCTGGCCCTATGCATTGAGGAGGGCCTCCTCTAAAACCCTATCCGAAAAATGCTCAAGCGGGGCGTCCTCGCCGTCAGGTAGCTTGGGGCTTCCGGTGGGCTAAGGAACGTGTGGAATATTGCAAAGACACGGGGCAATCAGGGTTTCCTGGTTGCCTCGTGTGTTTTAGTTAGACTTAGCCGATCATCAGCCCATCAATTTGCCAACCTGCTCGATGATCTGTGGCAGCACCTTGGCCACGTCATCGCGAATGACCACCTCGGCTTGGCTATCCAAGGGAGTGGGTTGATAATTGATCACAATGGCCTTTGCCCCGTGTCGCAAGGCCACAAAAGGTATCTCTGCGGCCGGGGCTATTTGCAAAGACGAGCCCACCACCAGCATCAGGTCGCATCGCTCAGCCTCTCCCCAGGCCTCCAAAAGCACCCATTTGGGCAGTGGCTCGCCAATCAAGACGACGTTCGGTTTTAGCACGCCGCCACAGGGGCAATTTGGCATTTCCTCTCCCTCGAGGAATCGCTGGAGCATTTCCTGAGTGGAAACCACCCGGCGGCATCGCAGGCAGGTGGCCTGGCGCATATTTCCGTGTAGCTCCAGGACGCGCTTCGTCCCTGCCTTTTGATGTAAATCGTCAATGTTCTGAGTGATCACTGCTTTAAGCAACCCCATTTCCTCTAACTCGGCCAAGGCCTGGTGAGCGGGATTAGGCTTCGCCTCCAGCAGCTTTCTGGCCAAGGGGCGAGCCCACTCGTAAAAGGCTTGAGGTTGTAGGCGAAAGGAGAAGACCGAAGCCATGAGCATGGGGTTTACCTTCTCCCATAGGCCAGAGCCGGGGCTGCGAAAATCGGGGATGCCTGAGGGGGTACTGATACCGGCGCCGGTAAGGGCGACGACGTAGCTGGAGTTGGCGATGAGGGCCGCTGCCCGTTCGATCTGTCGTTGAGTGTCCATATGGTATTCCTATCAAAGGTCAAACAGAGTGGGTTGACTCACTTTTATTTGCAGCCTCTCCCCTCCTGCCACTCGATGGGCATATCTAGTCGTTTCAGGCAGACGGTATTTGGTACAACAACCTAGTACGTATTCGATGGCTGTGGGCAGGTCTACCTTGTGGCCAATGGAGACGTAGAGGGGGCTAACACCGGTTTGGGTACGCACCACCGCGCCAATGATTTCCTCTCCATCGTAGAGGTAAGTGTAGGACCCTCTTTCGGGGCCCGGCTCGTGGTGTTTGCCACAGAGGCGCGATTTCGCACAACCTATGGAGGGCTTGTCTATGAGCACTCCCAGGTGGGTTGCCAGGCCCATACGACGAGGATGGGCCAATCCCTGAGCGTCAAAGATGAACAAATCTGGTTCCGTTGCCAGTTTCTCTAAAGCGGCCAGAACAGGCGGGGCCTCGCGGAAAGCCAGAAGGCCAGGGATGTAGGGAAACTCCACAGGCAGTTCCGCCAGGCTGTAATCGAGAGGAGTTAGCTCAGGATAACTGAGTACTACCACAGCGGCCCTCGCTATGTTACCTTTGAAGGAAACATCCACCCCGGCCACGGTGTTCACCTGGCTAAAATCCCTCTCCGTAGACACCCTGCGCCGCAACTGTTGTTGGATCTCCATAGCCTCCGAGGGGGACACATTCCACTCATGCAGGCGTACAACCTTCATTGTCCTGTCCTTTCCACTTCACAGCGTACAGCATTACTTTAGCACAAAAGGCGATTATTGGCAAATGGGGTTTTTTTGACAGGAGTCGCCTTTTGATGTAATATATAAATGTTTCTTTATCAATATGGGCCCAGCATAAACTCTTGCATCTGTTACCCGAGGGTTGAATATGCCTGATGAGCTATTGAACAAATCGAAAGAGCTCACCAAATGCTTCAAGGCTTTAAGTGACGTTGCTCGCTTACACATCATTGCTCAGTTGGCTGCCAATGCCGAGTTAAGTGTTTCGGAGCTGGTTAAGGCTCTGGGGGTCAGTCAGCCCCTTATCTCCTGGCATCTGCGGCGGCTGGAGAAAGTGGGCCTGGTTAAGATCAGGCGGAAGGGACGACAGGCCTTTTGTTCGTTGAATCGAGGGAGACTTCGCAGGTACTTGCAGGAGTTCGTCGAGGTACTTGGCGAGGCGGGCCAGCAGATAGTGAACGGATGAGTACAAAAAGCGTCCTGGATCAGACATTATTCGCTTATTACCTATATCGTTTGCTGGGATGGCTTGCCCCCCTCGTACCACCAAGCCTGGGTTACCGCTTGGCAACCATAGGGGGTGACGTTTTCTATTACTTGCAGAAAACCACACGGGCCAATGTCTACGACAACGTGAAGCACATTTTAGAAGGCACCCGAAAGGGATTGGACAACATAGAGGGCGTTGTGCGCGGTGTGTTTCGCAATATGGCGAAGAACTACTACGATCTCTTTCGGGCTCCAAGTGTTAGCCTGGCCGAAGTTATTCGCCTGGTGGAAGTGAGAGGATGGGACCACATCGAAGCGGCCCTGTCTAAAGGCAAAGGGTTGATCTTGGTCAGCGCTCACTTTGGTAATACAGACCTGGTGGCTCGAATATTGGCCGTGCGAGAGGTCCCGGTTGTCATCCCCGTCGAGCATCTCAAGCCGGAGACACTGTTTCGATATATTTGCAGCCTGCGGGCCAACAAGTATCTTCGACTAATTCCCATTGACGGCCCCCTCTTAGAGTTGTTCCGGGCTCTGCGGCGCAATGAGGTGGTAGGGTTGATTGTTGACAGGGACATCACCGACAGTGGCATTGTGGTAGACTTTTTCGGCGCGCCCGCCCGCCTGCCGGATGGCTATGCTCAACTCGCCCTGCGTACTGGAGCGCCTATTGTAGTGGGATTCAGCCGACGCTTGCCTGACAATACGTTTGTTATTAATTTGGAGCCACCTTTGGAGTTGGAGGACACCGGCAACCGAGAGCATGATGTTCGGGTAGGTGTGGAGAAGGTGGTTTCTATACTGGAGCGCTATATAGGGGAGTATCCCGAGCAGTGGGTGATGTCGGTGCCCATCTGGCGAATGGCGAGTGATCAATGAAGATTGCCCAAGTCTCTCCCTATGACTACCTCTACCCTGGCGGGGTGGTCAAACATATCTTCTATTTAGACAGGGAATTCCGCCGGCTGGGCCACGATGTCCGCATCATTGCTCCTTGCTCCGACGAGGTAGACGAGGTGCCTCAGCAGGTTATCAAGGTGTCTGGCTCGATTGCCGAGATCCCCTTCGCCGGCTCCGTGGCTCGGATCACCCTGTCACCGCTGGTGTATAGGCGAGTGAAAAAGATTTTGGAGCATGAGCAATTTGACGTGATCCACCTTCACGAGCCCATGACGCCGACATTGCCCCTGTCCGTCTTGCGCCATGTGCCTTTGTCCCCCCAGTCTGTGGTAGTGGGAACCTTCCACGCCTATCGAGAGGATAACCATCCGGGATACGAGTACATCAAGCCGGTGTTGGAGCGTTTCTTCGGCCGCCTTGATGGCCGGATCGCTGTCTCTGAGGCAGTGCGCGATTTCCTGCTTCATTACTTCCCTGCCGATTACCGTATTATACCCAACGGCATTGATGTACAGCGTTTCAACGACCCGACCTTGCGCCCGATAGAGCAGTTTGACGATGGTAAGCTAAACATTCTCTTCGTCGGCCGTTTGGATAAGCGCAAAGGTTTTAAATATCTACTCCAGGCCTTTGCTCGCGTGAAGCAGGATTTTCCCGAAACCCGCCTCATAGTAGTGGGAGCCTACAGCAAAGAAGATAAAGCGCCCTTTGTGCTCTATGCTCGACGCCATCGTCTTCGCGATGTTCGATTTGTTGGTTTCGTGTCGGAAGACGATTTGCCTCGATACTATCGAACCTGTCATGTTTTCTGCGCACCGTCTATTGGTTTCGAGAGCTTTGGAATTATCTTGCTGGAAGCCATGGCTGCCGGGAAACCCATTGTGGCATCCAACATCACTGGCTATCGCAGTGTCTTGCAGGATGGAGAGGAGGGTGTCCTGGTGCCGCCAGAAGATACTCAACATTTGGCTGAGGCGCTGATTCGCTTGCTCGAAGACCCTGTTCTGCGGGAGAGGATGGGGCGTAAGGGCCAGGAAAAAGCTGCCCGCTACTCCTGGCAGAAAGTGGCCCGACAAATCCTGGATTATTATCAGGAGTTACTAGAAAGGAAGAGATTTGGCAGATAGGGAGAAATATTTGAAATTCCTGAGAGATAGGCTGCGATGGTCGGGCCAGCCAGCAAGGGGTGAGATAGTGACCCTCAGCGACCTCGCCAGGCAGCGGTTCGGAGGTCTCTTGGAGCCTGTGGCCGGTCTTATCGGGCGGACCGGTCTGTCCCCCAACGTAGTGACGCTGGTGGGTAGTCTTCTAAACCTGGGAGTTGCCTGGGTGCTGGCCCAGGGACATATGAGGATCGGCGGCCTCTTAGTTCCATTGGTGGCTCTCTTCGATGCTTTGGATGGGGCTGTGGCCCGGCTGACAGGGAAGCGTAGCCGCTTCGGAGCTTTCCTGGATTCGACCATGGACCGTTTTTCCGAGGCCATCCTCTACCTGGGACTTCTCTATTTCTACACCCGCCAGGGCGCCCGGCAGGAGATACTCCTCATCTATGCCACCATCGTTGGTTCCCTCATGGTGAGCTACGCCAGGGCCCGGGCCGAGGGGCTGGGCCTGCAGTGCAAGATAGGGCTGCTCACCCGCCTGGAGAGAATCATTGTGTTAACCGCTGCTCTGATCCTGGATCAGGTGTCCATTGCACTGTGGATCATGGCCATCCTGACCAACTTCACCGCATTGCAACGGATGTACCACGTTTGGAGGGCCACTCACGGGGAGGATGAGCGGGCTGAGGTTCAAGCCCCCAGGTTCGAGGATTAATGGCCAGATTGATCATTCTCGGTTCGGGAGCGGCGCTGGCTGATGCCAGTCGCGATAACACCTACATGGTGGTAGAGGGGGCGGAGAGCTCGATCCTGATTGATTGTGCAGGCAGCCCATTGCATAAGCTGCAAAAAGTTGGCGTGAATCTCGATACCCTCAATGCCCTCATCGTCACCCACCACCACCCGGATCACATTTACGGCGTGCCTGTGCTGCTGCTGGGCCTGTGGCTCTATGGTCGCCAGAAGCCGTTTCACATCTATGGCCCTCGAAGGAGCATTGCCGCCATCACCTCGATCATGGATGCCCTGGAGTGGCGGGACTGGCCGTGCACTATGCCCGTGACCTTCCACGAAGTGGAAATGAGGGAAGGATACCGCGTCATAGAAACACCTGATTTCGAGATCACTACCGCACCGGTGAAACACCATGTTCCCACTATTGCGGTGAAGGTGAGATCCACGCACACCGGTAGGACCATCGTCTACTCCAGCGATACAGAACCTTGCGATGCCTTGGCCAGGCTGGCTCAGGGAGCGGACATCCTCATCCACGAGAGCACCGGGGATTACGCGGGCCATTCGACCCCAGCGCAGGCGGGAGCAATGGCCAGACGGTGCGGAGTGGGCAAGCTGGTGCTCGTTCATTTTAGGGCACGGGACGGAGAGCTTGACGATTTGCAACGGGCAGCCGAATCGGATTTCAACCCTGTGGAACTAGCCGAGGATTTCGCAGCTTACCCCCTTTAGTTTACGTAAGCGATGTTAAGAGGGAGATTGGGGGATGATATTGAGTGCAGAGAGGAGGGGGGACAGCCTCCAGGTACGGCGGCGGAATTAAGTTTACGTAAGAAAAAGCTGGAAACGGTGTGAAATAGTATATATTGAGTTAGTTGAGGAGCGAGGAGACTCAAGCGAGAGGGAAATGTGGTGGTGCGGGCATGATCGAGTTCTGGAAGTAAGGTGTCGAAGCTCGGTTCGTGCCGAGAAAGGCGAAAATCCGTTCGACTACTAGGATAGAAATAACAAGTTTACGTAAGAAACCCTAAAAGACGCCCGTATTGAGGCGTTAGTTTACGTAACTAAACTTAAAGAATTAGCCTAAATGTGTGCGAAAAATGTAATTTAATGTAGCAAAAACTAGAAAATCGCTTTTTATAACTTGAACTCACAGAAAACACATGATACAAAGTGATACCATAATCTAACTTTTCTCGGGTGGGAGGGGAATATAGTTAGTTTACGTAAGAAAAGCTAAGGCGAGTGCCCCTGATGGAGTTTGCACTGTAAAGGGGGTTGGTAACCGTATCCCGCTATTATAAAAGTTTAGTTTACGTAAGCATACTTGAAGAAACGAGCTGAAATATCTAGAAACAGCTTAAAACAAACAGAATGGCATGATATCCAAGTCCCTTCTTACCCAATGGCCCTCTTTTGGCGCATGAACGTTAACACCATCGGGTCTATGTACGTTCCTTCCTGCCAGCGCTCCTCCAGGTTCTCGATGCCGGAGAACTCGAAGAGGGCCTGCCTGGTGGCTTCGTCGTAGACGCCGTTGACCTCGCCGCTGTAGTAGCCCAATTCGGAGAGAATCTCCTGAATCTCGCGAGTTACTTCTGCCTCCAGGGGAATGAGATCCTCTGGCTTGCTCTTCAGGAAATACAGCTTGTGTAGCTCCAGCAGCCGTTTCAACTCCTGAATTGGCGTAGGGTGGTCGTCAACCCGCAGGTCTATCCAGCGATCGTTTAGGCCGCCATAGCCGCCCTCCTCCCGCACCACCAGGAGAGCCGCCGATTGCCGCCCCCGGCTGTCGCCACCGGCCTCCTGCCCCGCCTCCAGCGCCGCCACCAGCCGGTCAGCCAACTCCCCTTCGCTCTCCTCGAAGGTTCGGGCCATGGCCTGCACGGTCTCCTCGCTCACCAGGATGTTGCCCTGGCAGGCAAAACCTTCCCCCACGATGTGGCCAGCCCATTCGAAGCACCCCTCGCCAGTGTAGGCAGCAGCGTTGCCGTGGGCATCCACCATGCCGACCTGCCGTCGCGCCCGGTCCTTATCGGCCTCGATCAACTTCTCCAGTGCCTCCTGTGCAGACAGACCCTTAGCCATAAGCCTTAGCCCCTCGGGGCCGTAGGTGGTGTTGGCCCAGGCCTGGGTGGCCACGGCTCCCACTCCGGCCCTGGCCCAGGGCACCACTGCCCCCACAGCCAGGAACTTGGACTGCACGGCCACCCCCAGGTCGCCGTTTGCCGGGTCGTAGGCGATGATGGAAAAGGTGGCTAGTGGTTTTTCTCGCTTGCTATAGACGCTCACGGGATTCCCTCCTTTGCGTGTTGTGTGGGGTTGTGATATACTTATCGGTGTTCCTAAATTGTACGCCAAGATGGGGAAAGAAGCAAGTTTCAGGTGTGATGAGGCAACGAGGGTCAGTGGGTGAGAAATCTTTACTCCCGGGTGGCGTCCCCGCCACCCGCCGGGGCGAGGCCTGTCTTGAGCCCGTCGAAGGAATGCCCCTGTTCAGCGGCTTTTCTTAACTACTGATATTGGGCCTGAAGTGCCTGTCACCCGGGGGGAAATATGTCCACTCTGCTAGTGAAGAACGCGACCTTGCTGGTCACTATGGATGGGGAGAGGCGGCTCATCGAGGACGGCGGCACCTTCGTGCGGGATAACGTCATCGAAGCGGTGGGACCAACGGGGGAGTTGCCCCAGAAGGCCGATCGCGTCGTTGACGTCTCAGGGATGATCGTGCTGCCAGGGCTGGTGAACACCCATCACCACCTCTATCAGACCCTGACCCGCGCCCTGCCCGCCGTCCAGGACGTGGAGCTTTTCGATTGGCTGCGCAGGCTTTATCCAATCTGGGCGGAGCTCACTGGGAAGGCCGTCTACGTCAGCGCGTTGGTGGGCCTGGCCGAGCTGATTCTCTCTGGCTGCACCACTACCACCGATCACCTGTACCTCTTCCCCAACGACGTTTCGCTGGACGACGAGATCCGCGCCGCTCGCGAGTTGGGCATCCGCTTCCATCCCTGTCGGGGCAGCATGTCCCTGGGCCAGTCCCAGGGGGGCCTGCCGCCCGACCGCGTCGTCGAGAGCGAGGAGGACATCCTGGCCGACTGCCAGCGGATCATCGAAATGTATCATGATCCATCCCCCTACTCCATGTGTCGCATTGTTCTTGCTCCCTGTTCACCTTTCTCGGTAACGCCGGATCTGATGAGGGAGTCGGCAGCCCTGGCCCGTCAGCATGGCCTACACCTCCACACCCACGTGGCTGAGACCTTGGACGAGGAGAGCTTTTGCCTGGAGAAAGTCGGCTGCCGACCGGTGGAGTACATGGAGAAGCTAGGCTGGGTGGGGCCTGACGTCTTCTACGCCCACGCCATCCACCTCAGCCAGGAGGAGATAGAGCTCCTGGCTGAAACGGGCACCGGCGTGGCCCACTGCCCCAGCTCCAACATGCGCCTGGG
>CAZRSI010000029.1:0-3914 GCA_964602575.1 uncultured Anaerolineae bacterium | reverse complement strand
TGGCTGAAACGGGCACCGGCGTGGCCCACTGCCCCAGCTCCAACATGCGCCTGGGGTCGGGGATAGCCCCTATCCGCGAGATGCTGGATGCGGGTGTGAAGGTGGGCCTGGCGGTGGATGGCAGCGCTTCCAACGACAGCTCCCACCTGGTGGCCGAGGCGCGGATGGCCATGCTGTTGCAGCGCGTTGAGAAGGGTGCCGGTGCCCTCAGCGCGCAGGAGGCACTGGAGATGGCTACCCTGGGTGGGGCGGCCGTGCTGGGCCGCGACGACATCGGCTCGCTGGAGCCGGGCAAGGCCGCCGATTTCATCGCCATTGACCTCAACAGGCTGGAGTACGCTGGCGCCCTACACGATCCTCTAGCCGCGCTGGTCTTCTGTGCGCCGGTCAACGTGGACCTGTCGGTGATCAACGGGCGCGTGGTGGTTGAGGATGGTCAGTTGGTGGGGGTTGACCTGGGAGAAATTGTGGTACGCCACAATCGGATTTCGCGAGAGATGATCGCGTAGGGGCGACCCTTGCGGTCGCCCAGGTACAGGGGCAAGCCCAAGGGCAGGGGCGAGCCCTGCCCCTACGGGTGGTGAAACGGGGGATGTCGGTGTAGGGGCGACCCTTGCGGTCGCCCGAAAGCGGGGTGCTGGATGAAAGGGGCTAGGAAGAGGTTGGGGCGGTGGGGCGAGGATTTGGCGGTGGCCCATCTGAGACAGCAGGGCTACGTGGTGCGGGAGCGCAACTGGCGCTGCCCGGCCGGCGAGATAGATATCGTGGGCGAGGATGGTAGCTGCCTGGTCTTTGTCGAGGTGCGCACCCGCCGAGGCCGGGAGTTCGGCACTCCTGAGGAGTCGGTGACGCCAGCCAAGCAGGCCAAGCTGGTGGAGTTGGCCCAGACTTACCTGCAGGAGCACGATTGGGACGGCGACTGGCGCATTGACGTGGTGGCGGTGGAGATGAGCTCTGACGGCAAGTTGCTGCGGGTGGAGCTCATAAAGAACGCGGTGACAGATATGCTATGAGGGGCGGAGGTCTCCCGACCGATCCCGCTTGGGACCTTCGGCGAACGATGGGCTGGTAATTGATATGACTATGGTCTTTCAAGAGTATGTCCTTGGTCGAGCAGTTGAGAGGGAAGTCGAATTTGGATCGACCCCGTGCCCGAGCTTGAAGCCGTTGCACCTTCACCCTCCACTCATCGTCATCGTCGGGCCGACGGCGGTAGGGAAGACGCGGTTGTCGCTGCGCCTGGCTCAGGAGTTCGACGGCGAGATCATCTCCGCCGACTCCCGCCAGGTCTATCGGGGCATGGATATCGGCACGGCCAAACCCACCCCGGAGGAGCGCGCGCTTGTGCCTCATCACTTGATTGACGTGGTCGCCCCCGATGAGCCTTTCACCTTGGCCCAGTATCAGGAGTTGGCCTATCGGGCCATTGACGACGTTTTAGCTCGTGGCAAGGCCCCTTTCCTGGTGGGGGGCACGGGGCAATATGTGAGGGCGGTGGTGGAGGGGTGGGGCATCCCCAAGGTTCCGCCCAACGAGGAGTTACGGGCGGAGCTCTATCGCCAGGCGGAGCTGGAAGGGCCGTGGGCCCTCCATGATCGCCTGCGAGAGGTAGACCCGGCGGCCGCCGAGCGGATTGATCCCACCAACGTGCGGCGGGTGGTTCGTGCCCTGGAGGTCTACCTGGAGATGGGACGGCCCATCTCCGAGCTGCAGCGCAAGAAGCCGCCGCCCTATCGTATCCTGCAGATCGGCCTGACCATGGAACGCCAGGAGCTGTACCGGCGCATTGATGAGCGGGTGGACAGGATGATCGAGAAAGGGCTGGTGGAGGAAATCAGGGGGTTGGTGGAGCGGGGGTACGGTTACGACCTGCCCTCTATGTCGGGGCTGGGGTATCAGCAGATCGGCATGTACTTGCGGGGCCTGGTCAGCCTGGAGGAGGCCATCCAGCTCATCAAGCGTCATACCCGCCGCTTCGTGCGCCATCAGTACAACTGGTTTCGCCTGGATGACGAAAACATTCGCTGGTTTGATGTCCTCAGGGAGACTTATGGGGAAATCCGGGAGTCTGTGGCCGCGTTCCTCAAAATGCGCTGACTGGTGCACCTTGCCTCCGACAGGGGAAGGTTGCGTTGACAGGCTAGCAGTCTGATGGTATAATCCAAAATAGATCGGAGGAGGGGCAGGACGATCCGAGGCGAGCTGAATCCGAGCAGCATGGATACAGAGGCCAGGCAGGATTTCATCGCTGGCTCTTCACCTTACCTCGAAATAGGCCACATTGGGAGGTGATCTATGAGCGGAGCTGTGACCGCCGAGTTTGTTTCGACCAAGGAAATCGAAAGCCTGAAGGAAGCTTTACGTCTTCTGAGCGAAAGCGGGCGGTCTATATTCCTGGAAGCTACTATTGAAGGCAAGCCATCCAGGGGGGTGCTCGTTGATTATGAAGTCTACCGAGAGCTTCTGCAGCGTCTGGAGGACCTGGAAGACTTGCGAGCGATGCGGGGGGCCGAGATCGAATACAGGGCCGGGGAAGGCCGCCCCTTCTCCGAAATCGTGGCTGAATTGGAGGCCGAGGAAGAGGCCCATGTATCGGGTTGAGGCTCCCAGCACTAGGATCAAGCGGGAACTGCGCTCTATTCCTCTCCATGACAGAGAACGGGTCATAAAGGCCATCGAAGCTTTGAGGGAGAACCCTCGTCCTCATGGGATCATACAACTTGAGCCCGACGTGTACCGCTTACGTGTCGGTGGTTATCGGGTGATATACAAGGTATTCGACGAGGAGCAGTTGGTCATAATAGGTCGTGTCGCAAGGCGCAGCGAGAAGACCTATCGGGATGTTAGGGACCTTTTCGGTTAAATTCCTCGTCACACCCGCCGCTTCGTGTGCCACCAGTACAAGTGGTCTGGTGGTATAATCAAAAAGGGTCACATAGCTGAAGTGGAGCGGATGATACATGACTGATACCAGGGCCATCTTTGACCCAAAAGTAGCCCACACCATTGAACTGTTAAGGCAACATTTGCCGGACATCTTGAGGCATCATCCTGTCCAGCTTGCCTACGTATACGGCTCAGTGGCCTCGGGCTGTCCCACTCCCCTAAGTGATGTAGACATTGCCCTGGTTTTGGCGCCTGACTGCGGACTAGATGCTTACCAACAGTTCATGATGGAGCTAGACATTGAGGCAGAGATCGAGAAGCATTGCGGCTTCCGGAATGCCGATGTGCGCAGCATCAATGACGCGCCGCTAAGGGTCCAGGGCCAGGTGGTGACCAAGGGGTTGCTTCTCTATTCGAAGGATGAAGAATTTCGGGTGGCGTATGAAATCCGCACCCGTAAGCGGTACTTCGATTTCCAGCCCGTACTGGCGATGATGCGCGAGGCTTACTTTGCTCATCTGGAGGCCGACTTGAGAGAGAAGGGGCTCTATGGTTGAGCCAGCGACAATTGAGAGCATCTTTCGCAACCTGGATACCTATCTTGGTCAACTGGCCAGGCTTCCCCGACAGGAACTGGCAGATGACCTGGTGAAATTGGGTGCGGCCAAGTACTACTTGCAGGTAGCTGTTGAGTACTGTATTGATGTGGCTAATCACATCATTGCTCGCCAGGGTTTTCGAGCACCGGAGTTCTATGCTGGCAGCTTCACCGTGTTGGCTGAGAACGGAGTCATCGAGCAGGATTTCGCTCCCATCGCGCATAGGATGGCGGGATGAGAAATCGGCTGGTCCATCTCTATTGGGAAGTGGATACGAACATCCTTTACGACACGTTGCAGAACAACTTGGACGATTTCGACCGGTTCAAGGCGTATATCTATGGTTTCATGCGTGCGCTGGAGCGGGGGTCGTGTAATACCAATTGCCTATTGAAGAGCCATGTATTATAATCAGCCAAAACGATTGGT
>CAZRSI010000028.1:14610-18166 GCA_964602575.1 uncultured Anaerolineae bacterium | reverse complement strand
AAAGGACAAAGCCCTACGGGCTAGAGCGGGCCTGATTCAGCCCCGAAGGGGCTTCGTTCTTTCAGCGCGGGGTCTTCAGCCCCGCGCTGGCGCTGGGCAAACTCGGAATGAACTTCCAGAAGGCTGTACTAAGCGATAGCTGGGCCTCAGGGAAACTGAGGGGAACTTGGAGGAATCGGGGAGTTATGGCAAACCTTTGAAAGGAACTGGATCCCGATGAGAAAGTTAGCTCTGCACTATGTCGGCGTGGACCTAGGTGGTACTACCATGGCGGCGGCCCTCCTGGACAAGGAAGGCCATATCCTTGAGAAAACCACTGTCCCCACCCTGGCTCATGAAGGACACGATGCGGTTATTGATCGGATGGCCAAACTCATCCACCAGGTCATCGAAAGGGCAAGCGTTAGTCTGGCCCAGGTTGGTGGAATCGGCATCGGCGTGCCGGGCGTGCTGGATATGGAGAAAGGCCTGACTCTCTTTCTACCCAATCTGCCGGGCACCTGGCCCAACGTGCCTCTGGCCTCCCGGATCGAAGAGGCGGTGGGCCTGCCTGCGTTCTTGCTCAACGATGTGCGCTCCATCACTTTGGGCGAGAAGACCTACGGCGCTGGTCGAGAGGTAGACAACATGGTATGTCTGGCCATTGGCACGGGCATCGGCGGCGGAATAGTGGTGGATGGCAAGCTGCTCCTGGGCCTGGACGGCACCGCTGGCGAGGTCGGACACCAGATCATAGATCCCTACGGCCCCCGCTGCGGCTGTGGCAACCGGGGATGCCTGGAGGCATTCGCCAGTGGGCCGGCCATCGCCAGCATGGGCGTGCGAGCCGTCAAGCAGGGCCTGACCACTCGCATCGGCGAGCTCTGTAACTATGATCTCAACGCCATCACTCCCAAGCTCATCGCTCAGGCCGCTCTGGAAGGCGATGCTGTGGCCAAGGAAATCTATGAACTGGCTGGTTTTTACATTGGCATCGGGGTGGCCAACCTGATCACCATCCTCAGCCCGCAGATGGTGGTCATCGGCGGCGGGGTGGCGCAGGCTGGTGAGCTCCTGCTGGCCCCCATTCGCGAGACAGCCCGCCAACGGGTGCATGTCACTCCCTTTGAGAAGGTCCAGATCGTGTGTGCTGAGCTAGGCACTGACGCAGGAATGATCGGCGCTGCAGTGTGGGCGCAGCAACAGTTGGCCGCGCGGGGAGACGAGACCTGATGGATCATCGCGAGCGAGTTCTGACGGCACTGGCTCACCAGGAGCCAGATCGAGTGCCACTGGCCCTGTGGGGCAGCGCTTATGGGATCACCGATGGGTTGTACCACAACATGCTCCGCAAGCTGGGCTGGGGGCCGCTGCCTCCCTTCCGCCGCCGGCGAGGTCATACCGTCAATTACTACGACGACCGCTTGCTGGAGCTGATAGACGCCGACATCCGCCACGTCTGGCTCGGCTCCACCGACCTGGCTTCGCCACCAGCCGAGGGCGGGGTGGATGCCTGGGGGGTGCCCTGGCGCAAAGTTGGTGACTATCTCTTCGCTGGTGCCCCCCCTCTGGCCCAGGCTAGCATTGATGATTTGGAGAGCTATCCCTGGCCTGAGGCTGAGTCCATGGTGCGCAGGGAGGAGCTTCTTGAGCGGGTCCGGTATCTCCATAATAAAACGGACTACGCGGTGGCCGCCAGGGCGGTGGCTTCCTATGGTCCGTTTGAGCAGGCCTGCCAGTTGCGGGGCACGGAGCAGTTCATGATAGACCTTCTCACCAATGAGGATTTCGTCGTCATGTTGGTTGACAAAATTATAGACGTCCTCCAGCGTTGGTTGGAAATCTATCTTGACATAATCGCTCCTTACGTAGACATCGTGGAACTGCCGGGTGATGACTATGCCAGCCAGACGGCGCCGCTCATCTCCCCGCATCTCTTTGACAAGTATTTCAAGCCCCGCTGGCAGAGGCTCATCCGGTTGGTGAAGCAGGCATCTCCGCGGATCCATGTCCTGTTCCACAGCGATGGGGCAGTGGTGCCCTTCATCCCCGCTTTGTTGGAAGCGGGGGTTGATATCCTTCACCCTTTGGAACCAGTGCCGGCTACCGACATGACAGCGGTCAAAAGGGAATATGGTCAGCGTCTCTCTTTCTTAGGGGGCATTGACATCAAGCAGGCCATGACGGGCACTGAAGAGGATGTAGTGGCTGAGGTGCGGCGGCGGATCGAGCTTTTGGCGGACGGCGGAGGTTACATCCTGGCTCCATCCAACCACCTGCAGCCCGATGTCCCGCCGGAGAACGTGTTGGCGCTGTTCGAGGCGGCTCGAAGGCATGGAGTTAGGCAGTGAGGCGGTGAGGCAATGTTGATTTGTTACCACACTCAGAAGGAGGGATAGAAAATGCACAAGATAACCATGCTAGGCACAGGATTGATCGGCTTGTTCTATACCATGACGCTGCACAGGCATCGCAGCCGGGATAGGGTTCACGTCGTGTATTCGCGAACGGAAGACCGCGTCAGGAGCTTCGCGGAGGAGTGGGGCATCCCCAGGTGGACGACTGACATGGCCGAGGCCATTAACGATCCAGAGACCGATGTGGTGGTGATCGGGTTGCCCAATTTCCTGCACGAGGAGGCTGCCATCATGGCTGCTGAGGCCGGCAAAGCGGTGCTGTGCACCAAGCCACTGGGCAGAAATGCTGCCGAGGCCAAAGCCATACTCGATGCGGTGGAAAAGGCGGGTGTGTTCCACGGCTATCTAGAAGACCTTGTCTACACCCCCAAGGTGTTGAAATCATTGCAGTTCGTGAGGGGTGGGGCTATAGGAAAGGTACTGTGGGTTCGCTCGCGCGAAACCCACGGCGGCCCGCACAGCGCCTGGTTCTGGGACCCTGAACTGGCAGGCGGCGGCGCCATCGTGGACATGGGATGCCACTGCATTGAGATCGCTCGCAACTTCGTGGGCAAGGATAATAGGCCCGTGGAAGTCATGTGCTGGGCTGATACCCTGGTGCATCCCATCAAGGCAGAGGATCACGGTATTGGCCTGGTCCGATTCGAGAGCGGTGCAGTGGCCCAGTTTGAGGTGAGCTGGGCCTTCAGGGGCGGGATGGACCTCAGGGACGAGGTGTCCGGCACCGAGGGGACCATCTGGATTGACCACTTTCTGCGGACAGGGCTGGAGCTGTTCACCGCCGTTGGCCCCAGAGGCTACGTTTCCGAAAAAGCTGAGGGTGAAACCGGCTGGCTCTTCCCGGTGGGCGACGAGGTGCACGAGCTGGGGTATCCTGACATGTTCAACGATATGTTTAACGCGCTGGACGAGGGCGCGGAGCCCATGGAGACCTTCTACGATGGCTACGTGGTCAACGCCATCATGGACGCCTGCTATCGCTCCGCCAAGTCGAAGCAGTGGGAGCCGGTGGAGCTGGAGGTCTGGAGGGGAGCGCCTCAACCCGTCGAGGAGAAGCGCTTCGAGGAGTACGAAGGCAAATTCGTGGTCATCAAGCGGGAGTACATGCCCGATGGTACAACAAAGCTGATCCTCAGGGACAAGGAGACCGACAGGATCGT
>CAZRSI010000028.1:0-14510 GCA_964602575.1 uncultured Anaerolineae bacterium | reverse complement strand
GACGAGACCCTCGCCGCCCTGGAAGCGATGGCCAAGGTGCTGGAAGGTCCTCCACCGGGCGCTGAGTGCGCGGGGATTCACCTGGAGGGGCCATTTCTGTCCCCAGCCCGGCCGGGCATGGCTACTCCTGATTGGTTCGAGCCGCTGACGTGGAAGAGCTTTCAGGAGTTTCAGCAAGCTGCCAGCGGCCGCATTCGCCTGCTCACCTTTGCCCCGGAGGTGGACGAAGCTATGGCCTGCATCCCGCGTTTGATTGAAGCAGGCGTTGTCCCCGCCATTGGCCACTCCAGTGCGACCTTTGAGCAGGTGGCCCAGGCGGTGCAGTTGGGGCTTTGCCATGCCACCCATACCTTCAACGCCATGCGTCCGTTGCACCACCGCGAGCCTGGCGTGGTGGGAGCGGTGATGTATTACGATCAGATCGTGGCCCAGCTGATCGCCGATGGCGTGCACGTTCATCCAGCGGTGATGGCGATTCTCTTGCGGGTCAAGAGGGTGGAGCGGGTGGCATTGGTGAGCGATGCGGCTCCGCTGGCGGGCCTGCCAGACGGCGAATACGAGTGGGAGCACAAAACGGTTTTCATTCGGGAGGGCATCTGCCGTCTGGCTGATGGCACCCTGGCCAGTGCTCACGTGCTGCTGGATACCGGGGTGCGTAATCTGGTTGAACTGGTGGGGATGCCGTTAGAACAGGCTCTGGTGCCGGCGACCAGCGTTCCGGCCCAGGTGCTGGGACTGCGCAAGGGCCGCCTGACACCCGGCTACGACGCCGATATCGTACTGCTGGATAGTGACCTGCGGCCCGTGCTGACGCTGGTGAGGGGTGAGGTTGTGTTTAAGGCAGAGGAGTAGGCACAATGGGTATGTCATATCTGGAGAAGGAGATCCTGGAACAGCCTGAGGTATTGCAGCGATTGCTGGAAAGCGAGCGAGCGGTGGTCGAGGAGATAGCCGCCGCGATCCGCAGCCGCGCCCCGGACTTCGTCGTTATCGCCGCCCGCGGCACTTCCGACAATGCGGCGCGATACGGACAGTACCTGTTTGGAGCCGCCAACGGCCTGCCGGTGGCGCTGGCCACTCCCTCCCTCTTTACCCTCTACAAGAGGCCCCCCCGCCTGCACGGCGCCCTGGTAATGGCCATCTCCCAGTCAGGTCAGTCGCCGGACATCGTGGCCGTGATAGAGGAGGGCCGGCGTCAGGGAGCGTTGACCGTAGCCATCACCAATGATGTTGCCTCGCCCCTGGCTCGCGCGGCCGAACATGTCATTTTCTTGCACGCTGGTCAGGAGCGAAGCATCGCTGCCACCAAGACCTACACTGCCTCCCTGCTGGCGGTGGCCATGCTGAGCACGGCGCTGGCGGGAGACGAAGAGAGACGCCGGGACCTGGAGGCATTGCCTGGGCTGATGTCCGAAGTCATTGCCGCGGCTCCCGAAATCACCCAGGCGGCCGCAGAATACCGTGACATCGGGGCCTGTGCGCTCATCAGCCGGGGGTACAATTATGCCACCGCTTTCGAGATCGCCCTCAAGCTGAAAGAGCTTGTCTACATCATCGCCGAGCCCTACTCTTCGGCCGATTTCCTGCATGGCCCCATGGCCTTGGTGGAACCCGGCTTCCCTGTTCTGGCGGTGGTGCCAGAGGGATGTGTGGCAACGGAGCTAGTGGACCTGTTGCGCCAGTTGCGAGAGCGCGGGGCCAGGCTGGTGGTGATCACCAACCGGGAGGATGCCCTGGCTTTGGCGGAGACGCCCCTTCCGTTGCCCACCAGTGTGCCGGAGTGGCTGTCGCCCTTGCTGGCGGTGGTGCCCGGCCAGCTCTTCACGCTGGGATTAATCAAGGCCAAGGGTCTGGACCCCGATCATCCTCGGGGTCTGCATAAAGTAACCTTGACCCGTTAAGCGGGAGTTGCTGGTGACAGAGCCCCGTCTCTCTGCTATTCGGTGCGTACCCACTACATCTTTCTGAGTGGACATTAGCGATACCATCGGGCTGAAAATCGCCGTCCTGAGGAAACACGAGAGCCAGGTGGCCCACATTAAGGACCTGGAAGAGTGGGTGCGGAACCCGGGCCAGGGAGGAGGCTGTGGGGCAGGATATGGCCTACGCCGAGCGCTTTAGACGGCTCACCCTCACTGGCCGAGGCGTTGGGTCGCTTCTCCGGTGCGCTCTGCGGCGGCATCCGTCGTGTGGAGACCATGCTCTAAGGCGACCCGGCCGAGGCATACGCTCAGGCAGCCGATGCCATCGCCCAGACCGGTGGCTGGCGGATCATCGTCGGCACGGGCTGCGTTACCCCCATCACCTCGCCCACCGCCAACATCTGCGCCGCAAGGGGAGCAGTGGAGGGATAAGAGCTTCGATGGCCGTTGGTAAAGAATGGGCTTCTGGCAACTGTGTTGCTCGCCAGAAGCCCTGCATATAAACTCACCTCTCTACACCTTGCGTTAATACTCCAACACTCTGGGCAGCTCTTTGGCCTGGGCCACCCAGTCCTTTACCGCGCTCAGCGGGGGTGTTCGCCCGGCCAGCTTCTTCTCGGCATTGATCTGTACCAGTGTGGCGTGCAGATTCTCTGGATTGCGAGTAGCCAGCTCCATCACCGTGTCCACGCCAGCGTGCTCCAGCAGGTCGGAGAAGACCCCGGCGATGCCCTTGATGCGCGCCAGGTCCGCCCGATTGGCCAGCTCCAACACGGCGCGGGACTCCACACCTAGTTGCTTCGCCAAGTCCTCCCGTTGAGCGGACGTCTTGGTTGCATCGAGGAACTGATCGGTGTAGACGATCCCGCGCTCCTTGAGCTTGGATGCCAGTTCAGGGGTCATGCCTCTGAGTTTACTGATCGAGATAGCCATTGTTATCTCCTTTCAAATGATGATTTATGGTTCGGCTACTCCTTATCAAAAAATTTCCCAGGCCCTCTACCAGTCTCCCTAAGTCTTCTGGCACTGCGCTGCCGCCCAGCAAGCTGTCAATCTGACCAGCGATGGGAGCCGGCAGCTTGTCCTCGAGATAGCCGATCACCGTTTCAACGACCTTCTCGGCCATCTCTTCGGAGAGATCGGTTTTCTGCGAAACTAGCTTGATCAATTCGTCCAGGCCTATCACCTTCTCATGGATAACCCCCTCTCATACTCGCCGGCCACCCTTGAGTTCGTCTTGCAGTGCTTCGAGCTCATCCCACTTGCCAGCGGCGGCCAGCGTAGCCTGTTCGGGCCAGGTGGTAGGATCTGCCAGGCCGCCTAAGCCGGCCTTGGCGATGATCTCCTTCAATCGGCTGACATCGGTTGCCGCCAGTTGGGCAAAGGTAGTGATGCCGGCTGCCTGAAGCAAGCTGGAGATCTTGGGGCCGATCCCCTCAATGCGTTTCAGGTCATCTGGTTCTGGCGGTGTCGCCACAGGCGCCAGGCGCCTGGCCAGACCCTCCGGGGTCTCCACAACGTGGGATGGGGCAGCGGCCTCAATTTGGGCAGTGGGAACCGCAGCCTCGGGCTCGGCGCTCGGCGTTGCGGCCTCCGCTTGGGTGGAGATTTCTTTTTCCTTCTTCGGGGAGGTTAGCCACAACCAGATGAACAGCAATAGGGCCACCACGATGGCCAGCAGCCAGACCCACCAGGGAATGACCCGGCTCCGCCTGGCCTCATCCACTGGGCTTGAGCATGCCGAGGGCAACAGGCTGGCTGCCAGCACGCCTACCAAGGTACGACATCTTTGTAACATAATCTTTTCCTCCTCCTTTAATTGCGAGCTTCCTCGATGATGAAACGGCCCTGCCACTCAACCTGTCAGGAAATCAAAGGCTGGATTTGCGGCTATTGCCCCTCCCTTCGCCGGCTCATCACACGTTCATGCATTACTCTGAAGACCATGCCGGCACCCGGTCGTGGAGCAGGTCACCCCGGGCGGAGCGATGGGCGATTTCCCAGTAGGGAGTCCAGGCCAGGGCTACCATTTCTACCTGCACGTCGCTGCGGCGGGGCTTGACGGCGTAGGTCTCGATTTCCTCCAGTGTGGCGGCCCACTTCTCGGTGATGGCTGCGGCTTCCTCTTGCATCTCCTGACGCATCTCCTCGATCTCGGCCTGCAGGCGGGCAATCTCTTCCTCTGACTCTTTGACGTCAGCTTTGGCTGTGGCGGTCATGCGGCGCTTGCGGGCTGCTTTGGAAGCAGCCACCGTGCTGCGACGCCCGAAGATGCCCAATATACCAATCAGACTTTCACCGGCAGAGATTAACTCCTCGCGTTTGCGGGCTTCGTATTCGGCCCGATCTTCCTCTAATTCTTCTCTCTCGCGGGCCAGGCGAGTCTCCAGGCGGTCCAGCTTGCGCTCGTATTTGCGACGCAGTTTCTCCACCCCGGCATCGCGCTTTTCCCGCGCGATGTGCTGCGCCCGAATCTTGAAATCGCGCTCCGATTCGCCGGGCAGCCCGTATAGCTTCAACACTGGGTTGTAGTACACCTCCAAGGTCTGCTCATGGTACAGATAATCGCCAAAGTCTTTGGCAAAGGCCTTGATTTC
This sequence comes from uncultured Anaerolineae bacterium, assembly GCA_964602575.1. Taxonomy (GTDB): domain Bacteria; phylum Chloroflexota; class Anaerolineae; order VGOG01; family VGOG01; genus CAZRSI01. The sequence continues at coordinate 9,991 of CAZRSI010000028.1, read as the reverse complement.
GCGGGCGGTGTTAAGTTCCGGCGGAACAGGGCCAAACAGGGCTTCAAGTTCGGGCTGATCCTCCAAATCGCTGAGGTCTACTTCGATGGGGTCGGCGTCCTCCCAGCGGATCACCGCGCCTACGTCGCCAGGGTGAACCAGGAGGTCCACCCGTTTGCTTTCGTTTATGCCGCGTTTACGGTCCACGAAGCCAACTTGTCCCAGAGCCAGTAGACAGGGTTCATACACCAGAACCGTTTCCTCCGCCTCCACGCGTTGATTTAACTCCTCCTCCAGGCGGGCAATGGCACGGTTGGGGGTGAGGCTCACTGGCAAAAAGACCTGGGGGAGGTTGGGCGGTAGGGTAGGGGGAACGCTGGTGTAGCCTGCAGGCGCCTCTGTGACGGCGGGCGCCGATGGCGCAGCAGGGCCTGCCTGACGACGCACGCTTGGACGGCGCGTAGGAGTGACAGTCGGGACCTGTTCCTGGGCCTTGACGTTGGCCATGAGTTGGCGCACCTGGATACGGGTAAAGGGGCCACGCAGATAGCTCATGGCCCAGCGCGTCTGGAAGATCACAGGGCGAGCTTCGTGGACGTTGTGGAGCAGAAAGACCCGGGAGCTGAGAGCGGAGATGATGCGGTCGAGTTCTCGCCGATCCAGGGCGCCGCCCGCCTGAGTGGTGGCCGATTCCAGGCCATCCAACACTCGCATCTTATCCCGCTCCGTCTGCAGCCGACCGATGAACCAGGTGCCGGCGTTGGCCAGGCCCTTGTAGTCCAGGTCCACCGGGTTCTGGGTGGTGAGTACCACACCAAGGCCGAAAGCGCGGGCCTGTTTCAGCAAGGTCAACAATGGCCGTTTGGAGGGCGGCTCGGCCACGGGTGGAAAGAAGCCGAACACCTCGTCGAAATAGAGGAGGGCTCGCAGGCTGGTGGTGCCCGGTTGTTGTCGCACCCAGGTGAGGATCTGCTCCAGCAGCAGGGTGACGAAAAACATACGCTCCGCATCGCTGAGGTGGGCGATGTAGAAGATGCTGTGGCGTGGCTTGCCGTTGGAGGTATAGAGGAAGTTGGCAATGTCCAGAGGTTCCCCTTTGACCCAGGCTTCGAAGCCGGGGGCGGCGATGATGCCGTTCAGGAACATGGCTAGCTCGAACCGGTCCTTCTCAGGGAAGAATGTATCCACGTCGAACACGCCCAACTGACGCACTGGTGGCGACTGTATGGCTATGATCAGCCGCGCCAGGTCCAGGTCCTCGCCCCGACGCCAGAAGTGCTCGAAGATGTTGGAGAGCAGGATGTGCTCGCGGCTGCGCAGGGGGTTGGCCTCGATGCCCACCAATCCCAGCAGGGCGCTGACGGTGCCCTGGATTTGCTCGCGCAGCGCCTCTTCGTGGTCGTCCCAACTCAAGGTGGGCGCTTTAAAGGAGGACAGGATGGAGACTGGCAAGCCGGCATCAGAGCCAGGGGTGTAGATGCGGAAATCCGCGCTCTCTTTGAGCATGCGGATGCGCTCCGGCCCCTGTCCCCAGTCGGCCAGCCCGTTGCGCCAGACGCCGGCGATGTAGCTGGCGTATTCGCTCACGGTCATACCCTTGCGGCGGGCATCGTCCACATTGACCCAAGGCTCGAAGTCTTCAGGGCGCAGATCGGGGAAGGTGAGCAATAGGTTGGTGAGGTCGCCTTTGGGATCTATTAGAATGGCGGGGACGCTGTCAATGGCGGCTTCCTCCAGCAGATCAATGCACAGTCCCGTCTTTCCTGAGCCCGTCATGCCCAGGCAGACAGCGTGAGTGGTGAGGTCACGGGCGTCGTACATGACCAGGCGGTCGAGGCGTTCGCCTGAGGCGATGTCATATTCTCGGCCCAGGTAGAAGGCGCCGAGTTTCTCGAAGGGATGCATGGGAACACCTCCATCAATTAAAGCGCTCAATTACTATTATACTATAACTTGCCCCATTGTACAACTTATACCCCTAAGGCTTGTTTCACGCGACAAATTGGCTTTCCACCGTCCCCTGCTCAAGGCTGAAGCCGTCAGGTCTTAGCATGCAGGGATTTTGGGCCTATCAAATCCAGTTGCAACGGGGCCTTATGGGCCGAGGCAGGGACTTGAGCGTGGCAGATTCCTGGCAGAGCTTACACTCCAATCCGTAAAACACACGCGACCTTGACAAATTTTGAGTTTCTCCTATAATACATTTCAATATATCATTTCTGGAGAGAGAAGATGCGTCAACGCTTGTTGGGGCGGTTTACTCTCACGGATCTTTTCGCATGGGGGATCGGTGGAGTTATTGTGACCATGGCCTTATGGGGTACAGTGGCCACACTGAGATCAGGGATGTATTCGCCGACAGATTGGGCCTCACTTTTTATCTTCGGTCTGGCTCAAGGCGGGGTATATGCTCTCATTGCGTTAGGCTACACTATGGTGTATGGGGTGCTGTTCATGATAAACTTTGCCCACGGCGAAGTATTTATGAGCGGAACGTACATCGCTTCTTACGTGGCCAATGCCTTCGACCGCTCTGGTTTTATGGACAGGCATCCCGTTATTGCCTTGTTGGTTGTGTTAGCAGTGGCCACGGTCGTGTCTTGCATTGTCGCGGCCTTGCTGGAACGAGTTGCCTACCGTCCCTTGCGGCGGGCGCCGCGCTTAGTACCTCTCATTACTGCTATCGGGGCTTCGTTTTTCCTTCAGTACGCTTTCGCCCGTCTGTTTGGCTCAGGTATGAAACGCTACCCCGATGTTGAAGTTCTCAGTGGATCGTGGCAAGTTGGCCAACTCAAGATTCTCCATATGCATGTCATTATGATCATAGCAGCTATCCTAATGATGATCGGACTCTACTGGTTCGTGCAGAAAACGAAAACGGGCAAGGCCATACGAGCGGTGGCCGAGGATAAGGATGTGGCGGCATTGATGGGCATTGATGTGGATCGGGTGATTGTCATTACCTTCATCGTCGGAGCAGCCTTGGCTGCGGCTGCTGGCGTGCTCTATGCGCTCTACAACAAACAGGTTACGCATACTATGGGATTCATCCCTGGGCTCAAGGCGTTTACTGCTGCTGTATTGGGTGGAATTGGCAATATTCCCGGTGCTATGTTCGGAGGTTTGTTCCTGGGGATCTTCGAGTCCATCGGCCCCAGTCTGTTCTTTGGTGGACTAGGAATTCCTAGCCCCAGCCAACTCAAGGATGTCATTGCCTTCGTCATGCTCGTGGCCGTGCTCATTTTCCGGCCTACTGGCCTGTTTGGCGAGGTATTGGCAAAGAAGAAGGCATAGAGAAGCCCAGTGTTCTAGTTGCTTGAAGAAGGGGGAAGCGCATGAGTGAAATGCAAAACGTTGCCAAAGCCAGTCTAAGAACAGGCCTCATCATGGGGTTGATTGCTGTGTTTGCCGCGCTGACAGGTATCATAGAGGATTTCAACCAATTGCACATTATTGGAGATGTTATCGCGCTTGGGCAAGCCATAGTATTGCTCATCAATTTCGCCGCAGGCTACATTGCCGTCCGCGGCAAATCGAAAGGTGGCTACCTGGGCACGGGATTCCTGGCAGCTGGTGCTGGTTTGTTGACGGCGGGAATGTTAGCTCTGTTGGCCGTGCTAATTCGGAATGTCAATATACGGCCTGTCTTTGTGAACGCCACTGAAGCCCTGGTTGCCTTGTTGACATTTGAGCGTAGCTTTGGTGTTGGTATCGTGCTTCTACTGGCAGTGGGTGCTATTCTTGGGGCTTTTGGAGGGATTCTTAACAAGTTGCCGTCCCGTGTCCGTGCCCCACTCCTCGCTGGGTTGGCTGGTATATTGCTTTTTGGTGTCTTGCAAGAGATTTTCATTGTGCTTCTCTCGAGTCTGGGGTTGCCAAAGAGTTTTATCAAGTTTCTGTTCCGACGGAAAGGGCTATCACCTGTTGGTGCTCTTGTGCTTTTTGTCGTCTTCGGGGGTTTCGTCGCCCTCAGGCCAGTCGTGCGTCCATGGATGAACAGTCGCCTCGAAACCATGACTTCGAGACAAAGGACTGCCATCCGCTTTGTAGCCACTATGATTGGCATAGTTGTCCTTCTTTTCTTACCTCATTTGCTAAAGCTCTATTGGACAGACGTCCTTGACAATGTAGGCCTTTTCATCTTGATGGGCCTGGGATTGAATATTGTGGTTGGGTTGGCTGGGTTACTGGATCTGGGTTATGTTGCTTTCTATGCTATTGGTGCCTACGCAGTGGGCACATTAACTTCACCCAGGTCCTTTTTGGGAGCAGAGTGGTCTTTCTGGGCAGCCTGGCCGGTTGCCTTTGCGATTGCTGCCATGGCTGGTGTGCTCTTGGGCGTACCTGTGCTGCGTATGCGTGGTGACTATCTGGCTATTGTCACCCTGGGCTTCGGCGAGATCATCCGTGTGCTGGCTCTATCGGACCTGTTGAAACCCTATTTTGGTGGGGCTCAGGGGATTCTGGAGATCCCAAAACCGCAGATTGCTGGCCTGACCCTGTTGTCGTCCCAGCATCTTTATTATTTGATCCTGATAAGCTGTTTGGTTATTGTTTGCATCTCGTGGCGCCTTAAAGATTCCCGGGTGGGGCGTGCCTGGATTGCCATCCGCGAGGATGAGGATGTAGCCCAGGCCATGGGCATTAACCTGGTCAAATACAAACTCCTGGCTTTTGCCATTGGTGCTCTCTTTGCGGGAGTGAGTGGAGCGATATTCGCCTCCAAACTGAGCTCGATTTACCCTCACAGCTTCAACGTGATTGTATCCATCAATGTTCTATGTCTGATCATCGTCGGCGGGTTGGCCAGCGTTCCAGGTGTGATTGTGGGAGCGTTAGCCCTGGTGGGTTTGCCGGAGGTTTTGCGCTTCGCTGCCGAATATCGTTATCTGCTGTACGGAGCTACCTTGGTGGTCATGATGTTGGTAAGACCGGAGGGCCTCTGGCCAGCAGCACGGCGCAAGCGGGAACTGCGTGGAGAGACAGGAACTACTGGAGGGGGAGAGTGAGATGGCGGTAATGCTCAAATCCAATGGTGTAACGAAGCGCTTCGGTGGGTTAGTGGCGGTGAATAATCTTCACCTGGAGATTGAAGAACAGATGATCGCCAGTCTCATTGGCCCCAACGGTGCGGGCAAGACCACGTTCTTCAACTGTGTGACCGGCTTCTACAGGCCAGAGGAGGGGAGCATAAAGTTCAACGGCACCGAGTTGGTTGGTCTCTCCCCTGACCGGATTACGGCCTTGGGCATCGCTCGCACCTATCAGAACATCCGCTTGTTCAACAATATGACTGCTATCGAGAATATCCTGGTGGGGCAGCATCACCGGCTTAGATCTGGTGTGCTGGGAGCCATCCTTCGTGACCCCAATACTAGGCAGGAGGAGCAGAGAGCACTGGAAGAGGCCATGAAGCTGTTGGAATTCGTGGGGTTGCAAGGAAAGGGTGACTTCCTGGCCAAGAACCTTCCCTATGGTGACCAGCGGCGCCTGGAGATCGCGCGAGCCCTGGCGAGTAAACCAAGGCTGTTGCTGTTAGACGAGCCAACGGCGGGCATGAACCCTTTGGAGACCCGGGAGTTGATGGTTTTTATCCAGCGGCTTCGAGACGAGTTGGGATTGACCATCTTCCTGATCGAGCACGACATGAGGGTGGTGATGGGCATCTCCGATCGGGTGACTGTCCTGGACTACGGTGTTAAGATCTCAGAAGGAACTCCTGCTGAAGTACAGCGAGATCCCAAGGTCATTGAGGCGTACTTGGGCAGAAGGAAGGTGGCCTAGCATGGCATTGTTAGAGGTAGATAACATCCATACCTACTATGGCAATATTCGAGCCCTAAATGGCATCTCACTTCATGTGGACGAAGGCGAGATCGTCACCCTCATTGGGGCCAATGGGGCTGGCAAGACTACCACACTCAACACAATCTCTGGTTTATTGAAGCCCCGAGCCGGAAGCATAAGATTGCAGGGAGAGCGCATAGATCAGCTCCCTCCCCACAAAATCGTCGAGTTGGGTATCTCCCAGGCCCCAGAAGGGAGGCGGATATTCAGTCGTCTTACGGTGCTGGAGAATCTAGAGATGGGAGCCTACGCTCGCCGTGATAAGAAAGGGATCCAGGAGGATATAGAACGGGTCTTTGAGCTCTTCCCGGTGCTGAAGGAGAGGCGACACCAGGTTGGGGGTACTCTCAGTGGTGGTGAGCAGCAAATGCTCTCCATCGGACGAGCGCTGATGGCCAGGCCCAAGATATTTCTTCTTGATGAACCATCTATGGGGCTGGCACCTATGCTGGTGGAGACGATTTTCGAGACCATTCAGGACATCAACCGCCAAGGCACTACTATCCTGCTGGTTGAACAAAATGCTCTGATGGCTTTCTCAGTGGCCCACAGGGGCTATGTGTTGCAGACAGGGGAAATCGTCCTCCACGACACAACGGAGAACCTGCGGAAGAACGAGATGGTGCGTAAGATATACCTGGGTGAAGAGTGAGATTTGACAAAATCGTTCATATTTGATATGCTTAATCTTGTCGAGTCAATAACAGATCAGTGGTAGTTAATCGGTTTGGGAAGGTTGCTAACTGGTCGCCAGGAAAGGAGTTGATGCAGCCTCGGGATGCAATTTCTGCTAAGAGGTCAATGAACCACGATAAAACATAGGGCTGGGCACCCTTTAGGAGCCTCAGAGTGCGTGGCAGGCTGTCGAAAGCTTGACACCAAAACCAAACAAGGAGGAGATTGGCAATGAAAGGGAGAATTTGGAGTATCCTAGCGATTGTCTTGGTATTGGCGATGGTAGTGGCTGGATGCAAGCCAGCGGCCACACCAACACCGACCAAGGCGCCACCCACGCCGACTAGGGCTGCTCCTACTCCAACCGAGGCCCCCGTTGTCGAGTACGAGGATGAGTGGGGTGTGGTCAAGGTGGAGAAGGGGGATACCATCAAGATCGGCTTTGCTGCTGGGCTGTCTGGAGCTGGCATTGACGTGCTGGGTATAGATGAGCAGCGTGGCGCTGAGTTGGCCTTGAAAGACAAACCTGAGATCAAGGGCTTCAAGGTGGAGTTGGTAGTAGAGGACTCCATGTGCAACGCTGAGGGCGGTCAGACAGTGGCGAACAAGTTTGTGGCCAATCCGCAAATCGTGGCTGTGATTGGGCACATGTGTTCCTCATCGTGCACGCCCGCGTCCAAAATCTACGAGCAGCATCACTACAGCATGGTTTCACCCTCGTGCACGGCGCCTAGCCTGACGAATCCTGATCTGGATGGTACGGAGATCTTCAACCGTGTGTGCTGGAACGATGCCATTCAGGGACCTGCGGCGGCGGATTTCGCGAGGAACGTGCTTGGGGTGGACAGGGTAGCGACCATTCACGATGGAAGTCCCTATGCCGAGCAGTTAGGCCAGGAGTTTGCCAAGGCGTTTGAAGCTTTAGGCGGGCAGGTAGTGGCGCGAGAGGCGGTGAACGTTGGGGACACAGATATGCGTCCAGTGCTGACCCGCATTAAAGCTGGGAATCCGCAACTGATCTACTGGAGCGGCTTCGTGGCGGAGGGTGGTTACCTGGCGGCGCAGCGAGCTGATGTGGGCATGGAGGACGTGCTGTTCATGGGGGCCGACGGGATCAAGGCTGAAGAGTTCATCAAGGCGGCAGGTGACTGGGCCGAGGGGGTCTACGCCAGTGCTGGTGACTTCGCTGAGGCGGGGCCTGCCTTGCCGAAGTTCCTGGAGGCATATGAACAGACCTATGGCGAGAAGCCGATTGCGCCCTTCCACGCTCATGCGTATGATGCCTATATGGTGATAGCCAACGCCATTGAGAAGGTGGCGGAGGTGGATGCGGATGGCAACCTGCTTATAGGTCGCAAGAAGCTGCGGGATGCCATTAGGGCTACCAAGGGCTATCAGGGTCTGTCGGGCAAGATCAGTTGCGATGAGAATGGCGACTGCGGCACGGGTAGTGTGGCCTTCTCTGTGGTAAAGAACGGCCAGTGGGTGCCATACGAGAAACCAACTGCTGCCAAGGACCTCTTGGACATCATCCTGGAGAAAGGTGTCCTGGTGGGAGCCACCGATCCCAACTACGCTCCCCAGAGCTTCTTGAATGACGCTGGGGAGATGGATGGCTTCGACATTGACGTTTACAAGGAGGTTGCCAAACGGTTAGGTGTCGAGTTGGAGTTCGTGACCCCCGACTGGGACCTCATCACCGCTGGGAAGTGGGGTGGCCGTTGGGACATCAGCATTGGCAGCATGACCCCTACCGAGGAGCGCGGAAAGGTGCTCTGGTTCACCGATCCCTACTACTACACGCCAGCTGGGTTCGCTGTGCATAAGGACAACACCACCATCAAGACTGTGGACGACCTGGCAGGCAAAGTCATCGGTGTGGCTAGTGAAACTACCTACGAACACTTCTTGAGGAAGGACCTTGTTATCCCCATTCCAGGGTATGAGGTCGAATATGTCTCTTGGGAGCCTGGTGAGATTAGAACCTACCCCACCGATGCCAATGCCATCGAGGACCTGAAGCTGGGCGATGGTGTTCGTCTGGATGCTGTGATGTCAGCCATCCCCACCTTGCAGAACGCCATCAATGAAGGCGTGCCCATCAAGCTGGTGGGTGATCCGGCCTTCTATGAGCCTTTGTCCTTCGCTTTGGACAAGGCGCGGGGGCCCAGCGAGAAGTTCCTGGCCAAGCTCAACGAGATCATCGCGGAGATGCACGCCGATGGCACTCTGACTGAGCTCTCCATGAAGTGGTACGGCAAGGATATCACCAAGCCCGCTCCGCCGAAACCAGCAGAGGTTGAGCCCTTGATTGTAGGTACCACCGACTCCGTAACCGACCTCGACCCGGCCAACTCCTACGACTTCCACACCTGGGAGATCCATCACAACACTATGGATACTCTTCTCAAGTACATCCCCGGCACCACCGAGCTGGAGCCTGGCCTGGCCGAGTCCTACGAGGTGAGCGAGGACGGCTTGGAGTACACCTTCAAGCTTCGCGAGGGGCTGAAGTTCCCCGACGGCGTTCCCTTCAACGCCGACGCGGTTGTTTGGTCCATCAACCGCGTAATGCGGCTGGAAGGCGATCCGAGCTGGCTGGTGACCTCCTTCGTGGACTATGTGGAGGCGGTGGACGAGTACACGGTGAAGTTTGTGCTCCAGAATCCTGTAGGCTTCTTCCCGCTGGTGGTAGCCACTCAGCCGTACTCGCCCGTGAGTCCTGAGTGCTATCCGGAGGACGATTTTGACATTGATAGCACCTGCGGCGGCATCGGTCCGTACCTCATCAAGAGCTGGGAGCGGGATGTGGAAATGGTGCTGGAGGCCAATCCCGACTACTACGGCAAGCCACCAGCCTATCCTAAGATTGTTGTGCGCTACTTCGCCGATTCCACCGCCATGCGGCTGGCCCTGGAGGCTGGGGACATTGACGTTGCCTGGAAAACACTGACCCCGTCCGATTACAAGGATCTGGCCCAGAACCCCGACTTCAACGTCATCACGGGGCCTGGCGCTTACATCCGTTACATCTGCTTCAACACCACCACTCCGCCGTTTGATGACAAGCGGGTACGGCAGGCCATCTCCCTGGCCATTGACCGCAGCGCTATCTCTGATGTGGTCTTCCAGGGAACGCACCAGAACCTGTACAGCATGGTTCCCATGGGCATGGCGGGCCACATAGATGCTTTCCCCGAGCGAGACTTGGAGAAAGCCAAGGCCCTGCTAGCTGAGGCTGGCTTCAATGAAGCGAATCCGCTAGTCATGGACCTCTGGTGGACTCCTGATCACTATGGTCCCACCGAGGGTGACGTGGCGGCAGTGCTGAAGCAAGCACTGGAGGAGACAGGGGTCATCCAGGTCAACCTGCAGTCAGCTGAGTGGGCCACTTACACCGATTACTTTGGCCCAGGGACCATGCCGGTCTTCCTGTTGGGTTGGTATCCGGACTACCTGGACCCCGACAACTATCTGTGGTCCTTCGCTC
>CAZRSI010000027.1:0-18369 GCA_964602575.1 uncultured Anaerolineae bacterium | reverse complement strand
GTTTGCCATTCGTGAGGGCGGCCGAACCGTTGGAGCTGGCGTTATCACCAAGATCATAGACTAAAGGAGATGCTAGACAGGGATCTGCGATGGGCGAAGGTCTCCTGACCGAGCCCTTCGCCTCGGTCGGGGAGCCTTAGATGATCAAGTGAGGGAGGAAGCCTGGATAGGTTATGGCCAAGCAGAAGCTTAGGATCCGGTTAAAAGCCTACGACCATCGAGTGATTGACCAGTCGGCGCGGCTGATCGTGGAGACAGCGGAGCGCACAGGGGCTACTGTGGTGGGGCCTGTGCCCTTGCCAACGAGGATCGAACGTTTTACTGTGCAGCGTTCGCCCTTTGTGGACAAAGACTCGCAGGAGCATTTCGAGATCCGCACTCACAGTCGCCTGATAGATGTTATAGACCCAGATTCAAAGACCATAGATACGCTGATGCGCCTGAATCTGCCGGCTGGTGTGGATATCGAGATCAAACTCTAGTCGAATGGTCAAATGGTCAGATGGTCCTTGGTCGAGTGGCCGCGGGTTCTATGCCGAGACCCAACGATCAAGGACGAAGGACCAACAGGCCAATGGACGGAAGGATCGGGTTATGAAAGGAATTTTAGGCAAAAAAGTGGGCATGACCCAGGTGTTCGATGAGAAAGGGGAGGTGATTCCCGTTACAGTCATCGAGGCTGGGCCCTGCTTTGTAACGCAAAAGAAAACAGTGGAACGAGATGGATACACAGCCATTCAGTTGGGCTTCGAAGAGGTCAAGCGCAAGCGCCTGACTAAAGGCCAGTGGGGGCATTTGCAGAAGAGCAAGTTACCTCCTTTGCGTTACCTGCGGGAGATCCGAGTGAACGAGGCGGAACTCGATGAGTACGAGGAAGGGCAAAAGATCAACGTTGGCATCTTCGAAGTAGGGGAAATGGTGGATGTGGTTGGCATATCCAAGGGTCGGGGCTTTGCCGGTGTGATGAAACGGCATGGCTTTGGGGGAGGGCCTAAAACCAGAGGGCAGTCAGACCGTCAACGAGCCCCGGGCTCCATTGGCCAAACTACTACCCCCGGCCGCGTTTATAAAGGGAAGCGCATGGCGGGCCGGATGGGCAATCAGCGGGTCACTGCCCAAAACCTAGAAGTAGTTTTGGTGGATCCTCAGCGCAATCTCTTGGCTGTGAAAGGAAGCGTGCCTGGAGCCAGGAATGGGCTGTTGATAATCAAGGAAGCGCGAAAGACCGCCATCCTGAAAAAGAAGAGGTAATCAAAGTTGATTGGAGAAATGCGAGTTCCTGTACATAACATAGCAGGGGAAATCATTGGCGAGATAGAACTGCGAGAGGATATCTTTGGCGTGCCTATCAACGTGCCTGTGATGCATCAGGCTTTGGTGCGTCAACTGGCTAATGCTCGCCTTGGCACTCATAAAACCAAAACCCGGGGCGAGGTGAGTGGCGGTGGCCGCAAACCCTGGCGCCAGAAAGGGACAGGACGAGCCCGCCATGGTTCCACTCGCGAGCCCCAGTGGCGAGGCGGCGGCATAGCTCACGGCCCCCGTCCGCGCAGCTACCGCCAGAAGATGCCTCGCAAGATGCGACGCCTGGCATATAAATCGGCCCTATCCGTCAAGGCCAAGGAAGGGCAGATCATTGTTCTGGATGATCTGCAGATGCCTGCTCCCAAGACCCGGGAAATGGTATCTATTCTGGAAGCTCTAGGTGTGGACTCCAGTGCTTTGATCCTCTTGCCGGAGAGGAATGTTAATGTCGAGAAGTCGGCTAATAACCTGCCCGATGTGAAAACTCTGCGAGCTAATTATCTGAACATACGCGACCTTTTGGGTTACGATTACTTGATCATGCCCTTGGGGGCTTTACAGGTTATCGAGTCCATATTGGGTTCATAGCGAAATTGTTGGGGGTGGGTGTGCGATGAATATCTATGAGGTTTTGAAGCGCCCGATTATAACGGAGAAGAGCGGTTTTCAGTCGGAATCTCTTGGCCAATACACTTTTGAAGTGGACCGGCGAGCCAACAAGCTCCAGGTCAAAGAGGCCGTGGAGAAGACATTTGATGTGGATGTCATCTCGGTCAATATCATAAACGTGCCGGCCAAGAGGGGACGATTTGGACGCCGTCAGGTTGTTAGGAAGCCTGCCTGGAAGAAAGCGATAGTCAAGCTAGCTCCGGGGCAGCGCATCGAGTTCTTCGAAGGGGTGTAGTGTTTAGAGCGAGTTGGAGGGACCATGCCTGTAAAGACTTATAAACCCACCTCGCCAGGGCGGCGGGGAATGACGGGCTATGATTTTGAGGAGATAACCAAGACTGAACCAGAGAAGTCGCTTTTGGCTCCTTTGCACAAGAAAGCTGGGCGGAATGTGCGGGGCAAAATCACCGTCCGGCATCGCGGTGGCGGCCATAAGCGGAAGTACCGGATCATTGATTTCAAGCGGGACAAAGTGGGCATTCCGGCGCGCGTGGACGCTATAGAGTACGATCCAAATAGGTCGGCGCGTATTGCTCTCCTCACCTACGCGGACGGTGAGAAACGCTATATCATTGCTCCCCTGGGTTTGCAGGTAGGCGATGTCATTATGTCGGGTCCTGATGCGGAGATCCGCGTAGGCAACGCTTTGCCTATTGCCAACATCCCTACCGGCACCCTTATCCACAACATCGAGTTGCAGCAGGGCAAGGGAGGGCAGTTGGTGCGTGCGGCCGGCTGCTCGGCCCAGCTCTTGGCCAAGGAGGGCAAATATGCCCACATACGCTTGCCTTCGGGTGAGGTGCGCCTGGTGCATCAGGCATGCATGGCTACCATCGGACAGGTGGGCAACACCGAGCATGGAAACATCAAGTTAGGCAAGGCCGGCCGCAAGCGATGGTTGGGCTGGCGGCCCGCGGTGCGTGGCTCGGCCATGGATCCGAAGGCTCATCCCCATGGTGGGGGCGAGGGGCGGACTCCCATTGGTATGCCCTCGCCAAAATCCCCTTGGGGCAAGCCTACCTTAGGAAAGAAGACGCGCAAGCGTAAAGACACGGATAAGTGGATTGTGCGTCGGCGAAGCAAGAAGCGGCGTTAGGAGAGGTTTGCTATGGCTAGATCGTTGAAAAAAGGGCCATATGTAGAGCCCAAATTGCTGAAGCGAATCGAGGAGATGAATAAGCGGGGCGAGAAGCGGGTGATCAGAACATGGTCCCGGGCTTCGACTATCTTCCCCCAGATGGTGGGGCACACTATTGCGGTGCACGATGGCAGGCGACATGTGCCGATCTACATCACGGAAAACATGGTAGGTCACAAGTTGGGAGAGTTTGCTCCAACTCGTACCTATCGAGGGCATACTTACAAAGAGAAGAAGAGCAGGGTTAGAAAGAAAAAGTAACGGTGGCGGACAATGGCTTTTGAAGTTAGAGCGGTTGCTAAATACGTGCGTATGTCTCCACGCAAGGTGCGCCTGGTCGTAGATCAGGTGCGGGGTAAAGCAGTGGACGATGCATTGGCCCTCCTCAAATTCATGCCCAAGGCGGCGGCGAAACCGGTGGCCAAGGTGATAGAATCGGCTGTGGCCAACGCTGAGGAGAACTTTGGATTGGCCAGGGAGGATTTGTACATCTCCAAGATATTCGCTGACGGCGGCCCTATCTACAAACGGTACAGAGCCGGAGCTAGAGGAAGGGTCAAGCCCATCTTGAAGCGAACATCTCACATCACTGTTATCCTCGAGGAAATGGAAACCGAAAGTTAGACATTGGAAGTCGGAGGTTAGAAGGCCCAACTGACCATCCGACCATTAGACCAATACTTCGACTGGGCTCAGTACAGGCTGAAGGGAGGATCCATTGGGGCGAAAAGTACATCCATTAGGTTTCAGGCTGGGAATTATCAAGGACTGGCAAGCGCGATGGTACGCTGAGGGGGAGGAGTATGCTGACCTGTTGCAGGAGGACCTGAAAATCCGCGACTTGATGCGCAAAGAGATGGGAGCAGCAGGCATCTCCCGAGTCGAAATCGAGCGTTTCCCCAAGCAGGTCAATATCACCGTTTGGACAGCCAAGCCGGGCATCATCATTGGGCGCAAGGGGGCTAATGTCAGGGCCCTGCGTCAGGATTTGGAGAAGCTAACGGGCAAGAAGGTTCGCATTGATATCCAGGAAGTTGAGCGTCCTGAACTGGATGCCTATCTGGTGGCTGAGAACATTGCCTCTCAGTTGGAGCGGCGTATTTCTCACAGCCGGGCGATGAAACGGGCGGCGGCCCAGGCCATGCGATTTGGTGCTAAGGGGGTGAAGATCATTTGCAGTGGTCGCCTGGCTGGGGCTGAGATGGCTCGCCGAGAGTGGGTGATGGAGGGGCGGGTGCCCCGCAATACCCTGCGTGCCGATATAGACTACGGGTTTGCCGAGGCCCTGACCACTTATGGCCGCATAGGTGTTAAGGTGTGGATCTACAAAGGCGATGTTTTGCCCGAAGCGAAGGAAGCTGTGGCCAGTTGAACCTGAGGCAAGAAATACACTTTCAAAGTGCGTTGCACCTTGCACCTGGACTGCCAGCGGGGAGGAATTATCATGTTAATGCCTAAGAGAGTAAAATATCGCAAACAGATGCGGGGGCGGATGAAGGGGCGGGCTTCGAGGGGAGCCACGGTGGTGTTTGGTGATTACGGCCTTCAGGCTTTGGAGCCTGCATGGATTACCAGCCGCCAAATCGAGGCCGCCAGAAGAGCTATTGTGCGCCATGTGAGGCGCCGAGCGAAGGTTTGGATAAGAATCTTTCCCGACAAACCCGTCACGAAGAAGCCGGCCGAGACGCGAATGGGCAAAGGCAAGGGTTCTGTAGATCATTGGGTGGCAGTGGTTAAGCCCGGTCGCATTCTCTTTGAGATAGCGGGGGTCAGCGAAGAGGTGGCGCGGGAAGCCATGCGTCTGGCTTCTCATAAATTGCCTATAAAGACCCAATTTGTGACTCGACTGGAGATGTAAAACGGGGGATCTATGGAAGCGCGTGAGATTCGAGCTATGACCACAGAGGAAATTAAACGTGCGCTGGAAGAAGCTCAGGAAGAGCTTCTCAACCTGCGGTTTCAATGGTCAACCAGGCAACTGAGAGATCATAACCGTATTACTCAGGTGAAAAGGGATATCGCTCGCCTGAAAACCATCTTGCGTGAGAGAGAGCTAGCCCAAGAATGGGAAGGGGAGGAATAGCGATGACATCGGGGCGTAGGAGGTTGCTCGGTCGGGTGACCAGCAGTAAAATGGATAAGACCGTCGTTGTGGAGGTCGAAAGGCTCCATCGCCATCGTCTATATGGCAAGGTGGTGAAGAAGACCAAGAAGTACATGGCTCATGATGAGGAAAATGCATGTCGCATTGGCGACTTGGTTCGTATCGTTGAGTCTAGACCATTGAGCCGCAGGAAGCGTTGGGTCGTTGAGGAAATAGTGGAGAGGGGAAGCGAGGAGTAAAGCGAAAACCTCGACGATCGATATCGAGTGTAGGGAGAGAACTGGCGATGATTCAGCAGGAATCCAGATTGAAGGTTGCTGACAATACCGGCGCCAAGGAAATCCAATGCATCAGAGTGTTGGGTGGCTCATCGCGCCGCTATGGAGGAGTAGGCGATGTCATCGTCGCCTCGGTCAAGCAGGCCACACCCATTAGCTCGGTTAAAAAGGGCGAGGTGGTGCGGGCGGTTATCGTTCGCACAGCCAAGGAGTATAGGCGCCCGGATGGGTCGTCCATTCGGTTTGACGAAAACGCGGCGGTCATCTTGGATGACCATGAGAACCCCAAGGGGACCCGTATCTTTGGGCCTGTTGGCAGGGAGCTCCGCGACAAGGGGTTCATGAAGATCGTTTCCCTGGCCCCAGAGGTGTTATAGGAGATAGGCAATGAGGAGAATACGGAAGGGTGATACGGTAGAGGTAATTAGTGGGGACGACCGCGGAATAAGGGGGACCGTGCACCGGGTTATCCCTAAAAAGGATCGGGTGGTTGTCTCCGGTGTGAATCTCGTCAAGAAACACCAGCGGCCCAGACCGACCGGTGGTCGCATGCAGACCCAAGCGGGCATCATCGAATTCGAAGCGCCTATTCACATATCCAATGTGATGTTGGTCTGCCCTCAATGCAACCAGCGGACCAGGGTCCGTTTTGAGCGCCTCGAAGACGGCAAGAAGGTGCGCGTTTGTAAGAAGTGCGATGCCATTATTGATTAGTTCGTCAGGGAGCTGAATGTGCCAAGGCTAAAGGAGTTTTATCGCAAAGAAGTGATTCCGGCTTTAATGAAAGAGTTTGGGTATCGTAACGTGATGGAGGTGCCGCGTCTGAAAAAGGTCGTGGTCAACGTGGGCGTGGGTGAGGCTCTGCAGGATGCCAAAGCGTTGGACCACGCTGTCCAAGACATTGCCACCATCACCGGGCAGCGGCCTATCGTTACCAGGGCCAAGAAGTCCATTGCTGGCTTCAAGCTGCGGGCTGGGATGCCCATCGGAGTGAAGGTCACTCTGCGGGGCGACCGTATGTACGATTTCCTGGACCGGTTGTTTAATGTTGCCCTCCCTCGCCGCCGCGATTTCCGCGGTGTCTCACCAGACTCCTTCGATGGTCGAGGTAACTACACCTTGGGCCTTCGAGAGCAACTGGTATGGCCGGAGATAGACTACGATTCCATTGACAAAGTGCGAGGCATGGAGATCACCATTGTCACCACTGCCAAGACCGATGAGGAAGGGCGGCGTTTGTTGGAGCTTCTAGGTATGCCCTTTGCCAGAAAACATTAGTCTACCAGTGAGGAGGGATAGTGGCTAAGAAGTGCATGATGATACGGGAGACCCGTAGAAAGTACAAGGTTCGGGTGCGTAACCGCTGCCAGCGATGCGGTCGTCCCCGGGGTTATATCCGTCGCTTCAAGCTGTGTCGTATCTGTTTCCGCCAGCTTGCTCTGGAGGGCAAGATCCCAGGAGTGGTCAAAGCTAGCTGGTGATGTTTAAAATCTGGGTATGCAGGAGTTCGATTAAATGACTATGACCGATCCTATCGCCGACATGTTGACCCGCATTAGGAACGCCGTCATGGCTGGCCATAGCTATGTGGTGGTTCCTGGCTCCAAGATAAAATTAGCTATCGTCAAAATTCTGAAGGAAGAAGGCTTCATCGAGAACTACGACCTTACCAGGGATCGCCCCCAGCCGATGATTCGAATCTGGCTGAAATACACAGGGGATAGAAAAAACAGGCGTTGTGCCATTATGGGCTTGAAGCGAGTCAGCAAGCCAGGGCGCCGGGTCTATACTGGCAAGAAAGAAATCCCCTGGGTACTAAGTGGCATGGGCATCGCCATATTATCCACGTCCAGGGGGATCATGACAGATAAACAGGCTCGGCGTCTCGGCGTCGGTGGCGAAGTGTTGTGTTATATATGGTAGCCTAGTTTGGAGGTAGTCAAGTGTCGCGCATAGGTCGAATGCCCATTCCCATACCGGAAGGGGTGCAAGTAGACATAAAGAATAGCCATGTAACAGTGAAGGGGCCCAAGGGTGTGCTGAGCCGCTCCTTCAATCCAGATATGAAGATCTCCATTCAGGATGGTAAGATTGTGGTCACTCGTCCCACCGATAACCGGCAGCACCGGGCTCTACATGGGTTGACACGGGCATTGCTGGCTAACATGGTAACTGGGGTGACTCAGGGATACCGCAGGGAGTTGGAGATCCATGGTGTCGGTTATCGCGCTGAGATGCGGGGACCTAGCCTTGTCTTGCATGTTGGTTTTTCCCATCCCGTGGAGATTGCGCCACCTGCTGGCATAACCTTTGGCATTGAAGGCCGTGGTAAGACCATCGTTGTAGAGGGAATTGACAAAGAGCTTGTCGGCGAGGTAGCGGCCAGGGTCAGGCGAGTTCGCCCTCCTGAGCCTTACAAGGGCAAGGGTATACGTTATGCAGGCGAGTATGTGCGCCAAAAGGCTGGTAAGGCCGGTAAGGTTGGAGCAGGCTAAACTCTAGGGAGGGATGAAACGACGATGAGTAAAGAGACCGAACTGGCACGCAAGCGGCGACATCGGCGGGTGCGCAAGAAAGTGGTGGGCACTGCCGAACGCCCTCGGTTGAATGTATTCAGGAGTTTGAAGCACATCTATGCCCAGGTCATTGATGATGACAAGGGGCACACTTTGGTGGCTGCTTCCACCCTTGATCCCGAACTGCGCGAGAAGCTCGATGGTCTCACCAAGACCGAGCAGGCAGAGCTGGTAGGTAGGCTTGTAGCCGAGCGAGCCCTGGCGCGGGGTATCAAGAAAGTGGTCTTTGATCGTGGTGGCTATAAGTACCATGGACGGGTGAAAGCCCTGGCCGAGGGGTCACGGAAGGCGGGGTTGGAATTCTAGCACACAGGAGGATGGATGGAGCGCGACGTTTTTGAGGAAAGAGAAGAGCTAGATGAGCGGGTAGTGCACATTGCGCGCACAGCTAAGGTAATCAAAGGCGGGCGTCGCTTTGCCTTCCGCGTTGTGGTTGTGGTCGGTGATAATCAAGGTATGGTGGGGGTTGGCGTAGGCAAGGCCCGTGGCGTGCCCGACGCGATTCGCAAGGGTATAGAGCGTGCCAAGAAGAACATGAGGAGGATCCCTATAGTTGGCACGACGATCCCTCATGAGGTGGTAGCCGAATTCGGTGCAGCCAAGGTGCTTTTGAAGCCGGCATCGCCGGGCACGGGGGTCATCGCCGGTGGCGGGGTGCGCGCTGTGGTGGAAGCAGCGGGCATACGCGATATATTGACCAAGTCCTTGGGTAGCCCCAATGTCTTGAACGTGGTGAAGGCGACCATGAAGGGACTTACTCAGTTGAAGGACGTCGAAGAAGAGGCCAGGATTCGAGGCAAACCTGTGACAGAGGTGATGCCCTTCTGGGCTAGAAAACAAACTAGCGAGTGAAAGGCAAATGGCGAAGACAAAGGGCAAGAAGAAAAAGGCGGAAACCAGGCTGCGCATCAAATGGGTAAAGAGCAGCATAGGTTATTCCAAACGTCAAAAAGCGACGATCAAATCCCTGGGGCTCAGACGACTAGGGGACACGGTGGAGTGGAAAGACGACCCGGTGACCAGGGGGATGATCAACAGGGTTAGGCATCTGGTTGAGGTTGAGGAGATTACTGATTGATAAACCACTCTACCAATTTGCTGACGTTGGGGGTTAACATGAAGCTACATGAATTACGTCCTGCTAAAGGCGCTGTGAAAAAGAAGACCCGAAAAGGTCGCGGGATTGCCGCTGGCAAGGGCAAGACCGCTGGTCGGGGAACCAAGGGGCAGAACGCCCGTTCTGGTGGGGGTGTGCGGCCATATTTCGAGGGCGGCCAGTTGCCCTTGGTGCGACGTTTGCCTTACAGGCGGGGCTTTACCAACATATTCAAAGTGCACTACACTCCAGTCAACCTCGATCGGTTGGATGTCTTTGCGGCAGGAGAAGAGGTCAGCCCGACCACATTGGCTAAAGCGGGCATTATTAAATCGCCCCGGGAGCCGGTGGTCATTTTGGGGCGTGGTGAACTGGATCGGCCCCTTACTGTGAAGGCTCATCGCTTCTCGGCCAGCGCTCAGGAGAAGATCTTGAGTGCCGGCGGCACAGTGGAAGTACTGCGGCTTCGATGATCGGTTGGCGTATTGGCGAGCTGTCTTGGCCAAGGAGGGCTGATTTTTAGGAGGAACAGATGATACAAGCTGTGCGTAATGCCTTTAAGCTGCCCGACCTGAGGCGCAGGATCTTAATCACTTTTCTCGTCTTAGTGGTTTACCGTTTGGCTGCCCATGTTCCGGTGCCCAATGTGGACCCGGTAGCTCTGCGCAAGGTCTTTGAAGCCAACCAGTTTCTGGGCCTGCTGGATATGTTCTCGGGCGGCGCTATGTCTAGCTTTTCGGTAATGGCCATGGGGGTGTACCCCTACATCACAGCTTCCATTGTGATGCAGCTTTTGCAGCCGCTCATCCCCAGGTTGGAGGAAATCGCTAAGGAAGGCGAGGCCGGGCGCAATAAGCTGAACCGATACACCTATTACCTGACCATTCCTCTGTCGGCACTGCAAGCTTATGGCCAGTCCCAAATCTTGCACAGCCAGGGGGTCATCTCCAACTTCGGCCTTTCTGGGGCAACGATCTTGCCGACCATTGCTACAATTGCTACCCTGACCGCAGGCACCATGTTTGCCATCTGGCTTGGGGAGTTGATCACCGAGCAAGGCATTGGCAATGGCATTTCGATCATCATCTTTGGTGGCATCGTGGCCCGCATCCCCCAACGAATAGGCGCTCTGCTGGTGGGGGATGTGAGGGGATTGATAGCCCTTCTCATCATTATGGCGATAACGGTAGCGGTTATCGTTATTGTGCAGGAAGGTCAACGGCGCATCCCGGTTCAGTATGGCAAGCGAGTGTTGGCTTTGCGGGGCAGCCGTTTGCGCATCGCCGGCGGTCAGAGCACTCATATACCTTTGCGGGTCAATGCGGCGGGTATGATCCCGCTGATTTTTGCCCAGTCATTCTTGCTATTTCCTGGAGTCATTGCCTCCTACTTTGTTTCGGCGCAGAACCAGACCATTGCTAATATCGCCAACACTATCTATCAGACGTTCAATGGTCGCGGCAATCTCTACTACTTCCTGTATTTCTTGATGGTCATCGGTTTTACCTATTTCTATACAGATGTTGTTTTCCAGCAGCAGAACCTGCCTGAGACGCTGAAACGTCAAGGTGGATTTATCCCTGGCATCCGCCCTGGCAAGCGCACCGCCGATTACCTGAACGGAGTGATGCGCCGTATCACTCTTGTGGGAGCCATTTTCCTGGGAGTGGTGGCTGTTCTACCTTGGATAGTTGATGTATTTGGGGTTGTAAAGAACCCTGGGATGATGCTCATTACCAGCTCGGGCCTGCTAATTGTGGTAGGGGTGGTGTTGGATACGATGAAGCAATTGGAGGCCCAGCTCCTAATGCGCCACTACGAGGGCTTTATAAAGTGATGGGCCATATTAGACTTAGTAGACCACAATTGGCTTCTGCCAGATCATCAGAGCCAGTGGGAGAGCAATAGGATTAGGAGGTTTGCAATGAAAGTCAGTGCATCGGTTAAGCGTCGTTGTTCTAAGTGCAAAATCGTCAGGCGCAAGGGTGTAGTTCGCGTGATCTGCGAGAACCCCAAGCACAAGCAGCGACAAGGGTAATCGTGAAGGGAGGCAGAAATGGCACGGATTGCCGGGGTAGACTTGCCTCGCAACAAGCGAGTGGAGATCGGCCTAACTTATATCTACGGCATCGGGCGCTCGACCAGCCAGGAGATCCTGGCCCGAACGGAAATTGACCCCGATACGCGAGTGAAGGACTTAGGCGAGGACGAGATCAGCCGACTGCGGGAGGCGATCGCCTCTTACAAGGTCGAAGGCGATTTGCGCCGGGAGGTCAGCCAAAACATTAAGCGCTTAATGGAAATCGGCTGCTACCGGGGACTTCGTCACCGCCAGAACTTGCCCGTGCGCGGTCAGCGGACGAGGACTAACGCTCGCACGAAGCGGGGCCCACGCAAGACGGTGCCTGGGCGTGGCCGCAGACGCGGGATGAAGAAGAAGTAATCAATATCCAGTAGCCAATACCCAGTAAACGGCCAAGCGATTTTGGTTTTGGAGCAATTAGGGTATTGATATTGGGTATATTTGGGGGAGGAAGGATGGCACAACGGAAGGGAAGGAGAAGAACAGCTCGCCGTGTGCGTAAAAATGTCCCTTACGGACAGGCGCATATTCATGCTACGTTCAACAACACAATCATCACTATGACCGACCAGCAGGGCAATACGGTCACTTGGGGGAGCGCGGGCACGGCGGGCTTCAAGGGCTCACGCAAGAGCACTCCATATGCCGCGCGCCTGGCTGCCGAGCAAACGGCCAAACAGGCTATGGAACACGGTATGAGGGAGATAGACATCTTTGTCAAGGGCCCCGGGCCTGGCCGGGAGGCCGCTATTCGCGCTCTGCAGGCGGCGGGGCTTAAGGTGAGATCTATCACCGATGTGACACCCATCCCTCATAATGGCTGTCGTCCGCCCAAGAGACGGAGGATGTAGAGAACAGGAGGAGATAGTTCTATGGCCAGATACACCGGCCCGGTTTGTAAACTGTGTAGGCGAGAAGGGGAGAAGCTGTTTCTAAAAGGCGAACGATGCTTGACCGCCAAGTGTGCTTTGGATAGGCGTTCCTATGCTCCTGGCATGCATGGCCGCGAGTCTCAGTTCCGTCGCAGACGACCATCGGAATATGCCTTGCAGCTTCGGGAGAAACAGAAGGCGCGTCGCATCTATGGTGTTATGGAGAGACAGTTCCGACGATATTTCAAAGAGGCCGAGAAACGCAAGGGACTGACAGGTGAGAACTTGCTGGCCATCCTCGAAAGCCGGCTCGACAACGTCGTTTATCGGCTTGGGTTTGCCGATTCGCGGGCTCAGGCGCGCCAGTTGGTACGCCATGGCCATTTCGACCTGAATGGGCGCAGGGCCAACATCCCTTCGATGTTAGTGAAGCCAGGAGATGTGATCTCTGTGCGTGAAAAGAGCAAGAAGCTGACCTACTTTAAGGAACGGGCCAAGGAACTGGAGCGCAAGGCCGTGCCAGAGTGGATGAGCCTGGATCCTGTCAGCATGTCGGGACGCATATTGAATCTCCCCAGACGGGAGGATATAGACCTGTCTTTAAACGAGCAGTTGATTGTCGAGTATTACAGCCGGTAGAATGGCCCTTGGTCAGATGGTCAGATGGTCCTTGGTCAGGTGGTCTTTCGGTTTGTCAGACCATTCGACCAAGGACTATCAGGCCATCGGACCGTCTGACCATCTGAGGGGGTTGGGCTAATGGCAAATCAGAAAGTTGGGCCTTTTATGAATATGGTCTTGCCCAAGGTCGAATGCGACATAGGCTCAAAAGGCTATGGGCGTTTTATTATTGGTCCTATGGAAAGTGGCTATGGCGTAACCATTGGCAATGCCTTGCGACGGGTTCTCATCTCATCCATACCTGGGGCAGCTATCACGTCCATCAGGGTCAGCGATGTATACCACGAGTTCTCTACCATTCCTCATGTCAAGGAAGACATGACCCAGTTGATATTGAACCTGAAGCAGGTGCGGTTGAAAATGCGTTCCAACAGCTTCGAGCCGGTGACCCTGCATCTGGAGGTAAGGGGAGAAGGCGTGGTGACAGCCGGCGACCTGATATGTCCCAGCGAGGTGGAGATTGTGAACCCCGATCTGTATCTGTTCACTGTGGACTCCGATGAGGCCGAGTTAGAAATGGAGATGAAGGTCCAAAGGGGCAAAGGCTACTCACCCGCCGAAGAACGCGGCAAGCTACCCATCGGAGAGATACCCGTGGATGCTATCTTCAGCCCTATCCGCAAGGTTGGCTATAAGGTGGAAAGAGCTCGCGTTGGCCAGATGACTAACTTCGACCGCCTTATCATGGAGATATGGACCGATGGCACTATTCAGCCTAAAGATGCCTTATGTGAAGCCGCTAATATCTTGATAAAGCACTTCTCTTTGATAGCCGGTGTTGAGGAGGAAGAGGCTCCGGAGGAAGAAGTTGAAGAGGAGCGCATCCCTGCCCGTGTTTACGAGATGCCCATCGAGGATTTGGGCCTCAATGTGCGGGTCTATAACTGCCTCAAGAGGACTGGGATCACCAGCGTGGGGGAGGTGTTGGAGAAATTGGAGAAGGGCGATGAGGAGATGATGAGCATACGGAATTTTGGCCCTAAGTCCTTGCGAGAGCTGAAGGAGAAATTGAGGGAAAAGGGTTTGCTCCTAACCGGAGAAGAGGAAAAGGAGTCTGAGGAGTAATTAGCTCATGAGACATCGAAAAGCAGGCCGAAAACTGGGTCGCTCCAGCGGCCATCGCAAAGCTTTATATCGAAACTTGATAACCGAACTGTTTCGCCATGAGCGAATAAAGACCACAGAGGCTAAGGCCAAGGCTATTCGGGGGAAAGCCGAGAAGCTGATTACGTTGGGTAAGCGCGGTGATCTGCACGCCCACCGGCTGGCTGCAGCCCGATTGAACGATCCGGAGATCGTGCGGAAGCTCTTCGACGAGATAGCTCCTCGCTATGAGGATCGACCTGGTGGCTATACGCGCATATATAAGCTGGGACGACGTCAGGGCGATGGGGCGTCCATGGTTCTTATAGAATTGGTGGAGTAGCTGGATGCCGGAGGCTAGTGAACTGCGCCTAGCAACCAGCACCCAGAGATTGATGGCTGTTGTTGAATACGATGGCACCGACTACTTAGGCTTCCAGATACAGGCCCAGGGTCGGACAGTTCAGGGAGAGATTGAGCGGGCACTGAAAGCAGTCACTCAAGAGGACATCAGGATCATCGGAGCTGGCCGGACGGATGCTGGCGTTCATGCTCGTGGGCAGGTGGTCGCCTTCAACACGGCCTGGCGACATTCTATTGGTGAACTTCAGTGTGCCTTGAACGCTGTGTTGCCAAAGGACATCGCTGTGCACGAGCTGAGGCCCGTGGCGAGGGATTTTCACCCCCGCTTCGATGCCATAAGCCGGGAGTATCGCTACACAATTCTCAACCAGCCCTGGCGTTCCCCTTTGGCCCGGCGCTTTGCCTATCATTTCCCGCAGCCCCTCGACGTGGCAGCGATGAATGAGGCAGCCAGCACCCTGGTTGGCACCCACGACTTTGCCTCTTTTGGGCGAGCGCCCCAAGGCGACAATACGGTGCGCCAGGTGTTCCGGGCCCAGTTTACTTTGGAAAGGCCCTTTGTGTATTTTGACATAACAGCAAACGCTTTTCTCTATCGAATGGTCAGGAGATTGGTAGGCACCTTACTGTGGGTGGGGACTGGAGAGCTATCTCCCTATGGGTTCGAGGAGATTCTCCAAGCTGCTGATAGGGACAGGGCTGGCAGGGCTGTTCCGGCTCATGGACTTTGCCTGATCAGGGTGAACTATTGATCAATTTACGTTCAGAATGCGGAGGATTCGTGTAGTGAAGACATATACTGCTAAACCAGAGGACATAAAACGGGAATGGTTCTTAGTTGATGCTGAGGGCAAAACCCTAGGGCGTTTGGCTACGAAAATCGCCGAGATCTTGCGGGGTAAACATAAGCCTATCTATACCCCGCATCTCGATTGCGGTGACTATGTCATCGTGGTCAACGCTGACAAAATTCGGGTTACCGGCCGGAAGCTGGATCAAAAAATCTATTATCGTCATTCGGGCTATCCTGGGGGGCTCAAGAGTATCACCTTGAGGGATCAACTGCAGAAGCACCCAGAGCGGGTGTTGGAGGCTGCAGTACGAGGCATGTTGCCCAAGAACCGCCTGGGCCGGAAAATGTTCAAGAAGCTCAAGGTGTATGCTGGCGATTCCCACCCCCATCAGGCTCAACAGCCCAAGACCTTGGAATTATAGGATTGTGAGGAGAGGGTAAATGGAAGTCGTTTATTATGAAGGAGTAGGGCGACGCAAGACTGCAACGGCTCGAGTACGATTGTATCCTGGGGAAGGCAAGATCATCGTAAACGACAAGCCCGTGGAGGAGTATTTCTCGCGGGAGTATGATTTGCTTCACCTGCTGGAGCCGCTAAAGGTCACTGGCCTCATGAACAAGTTCAACGTCTCGGTCAAAGTCAAGGGTGGAGGTATGTCGGGCCAGGCGGGGGCTGTGCGCCATGGCCTCGCCCGCGCCCTGTTGAAGGCCAATCCCGAACTGCGTCCTATCCTGCGCAAGGGTGGCTTTCTGACCCGGGATGCGCGCATGAAGGAACGGAAGAAACCTGGGCTCAAGCGTGCTCGCAAGGCGCCGCAGTACACCAAGCGCTAAGGCTCAATCGAGAAGGGGCGAGGTCCTCGTAGACCTTGCCCCTTTTTGGTTTTCCGTGATAATGTTGTTGACAATTTGAGGTAATTTGATATAATGGATTTGACCAAGGCAGGGAAGCTGGCCGAATAAGGATCTGACTACCTATCCTGATTCGGAGACGGCGGTCTGAAAACGAGAGAGGAGGTTCATTATGGCCTGCACGCGGATCGCAATCCTGCTCGGCATTGTACTGATGGCCCTGGCTGTAACAAGTTGTGTAGCAGAATCCATCCCCACAGATACGCCATCGCCGCCTACGAATACGCCTTCGCTTCCGCCAACCTCTACCAGCACTCCCACTCTCACTCCTTTCCCCACATCCACTGCAACACCTACTTCGACGCCAACGCTGACCCTCACCCCAACGCCCTCTCCAACCAGCACGCCCACGGACACACCCACAGTTACCCCTACCTTCACCCCCGCTCGACCGGCGGATGTGCGCCTGATCTCCGACCTATACATCTCTAATCTCAAACCGTTGGTGGGCGAGGCCATCACTGCCACTTTCAAGGTGTATAACTACGGGGGGCAAACCTTCACCGCCTGGAGGTTCGGCGTCAAGGGCCGAGGCCCTGATGATTCCATCCAGGATTTCTACATGATACCCGACTTCTCACTGGCTCCTGGGACTGGCTACACCTATTTTCACAGCAGAAGTTTCTCCATGCCCGGCAAGTACTGGTTCACGCCTCACTACAGTCCGGATGGCGTCAACTGGCGCGACATAATCTGGTCCGATGGCCGACGCAGTGTGGTGGAGATCACTGTGGATGGTCCGCCGGCTGTTGAGGCTGTCTACTTGCAGCCATCAAATATCTTGCAGGGCGATGCGTTTGTGATCCGGGTGGTTGCTACAGATGATTTCGGCGTGCAAGCCATTGAATGGTGGAGCGAGAACACAGGGGATCGCTATCTGGACAGCGGACAGGATGCCCCCTGCGGCGGGGTTACGCGCTGTGATCATAGTTGGCCTCCTCTGAAATGGACGGGCAAGGACGGCAAGTTCACCATTCACGCGAGAGCTTACGATATAGCTGGCCAGTCATCTGACGAGGCGAGTGCGGAGATAATTGTCTCCGCCAGGTTCTCCCTTTCCATCGGTGGCGAGGCCTTCGCCAGCGAGTCGGTGCAAAACGCGATAGGATTCGGCATAAATTGGGTTGAGTTACGCAGAAAAGTTGGGGAAGTTGTTCTGGTGGATTTTCTCTCAGGAGACACCCTACCTGGGCCGTCGGGAATGGCCTACCGTCCAGATTCGGCCAGGGAGCTTCTGGCTGGGGCGGGCTACCCGAACGGCTTCGATGCCGTGTTGCTGTTCGATCCAGAAGATGAATTGGCCGCGAAACTGGCCGACCTGGTGGCTGGCTATCTCTCTGTGGTGGGGATTCGCCCTCAGTACCTCTGGACTGCCCCGGCCGATGCCCGCACTCGCTTCTCCACCCTGATAGCCGCTGGCGAAAACGGTTTGCTCATCGAGCGACAACGATAATGGACATTCGACCCATCATCGCCATCACCATGGGAGATGCGGCCGGGGTGGGGCCGGAGATCGTGGTGAGGGCCTTGGCTCTTGAGGAGATATACGCCCTCTGCTGCCCTCTGGTGGTGGGGGACATGGATACCCTGGCCCGAGCCAGACAGATGCTCGGATTGAGCGTAGACTTGCACCCTGTCACGGAGGTGCAAGCTGCTCGCTTCGAGCCCGGAACCATTGACGTACTAGACCTGGCCAACATTGACCTTGCCAGGCTGGAAATCGGCCGGGTTTCCAGCATGGCCGGCAGGGCGGCGGTGGAATACGTGCTCAAGGCAGGAGAGCTGGCCTTGTCTGGCGAGGTTCAGGCCATGGCTACAGCCCCCCTCAACAAAGAAGCCATGCAGTTGGGTGGCTACGACTACATCGGCCACACCGAGGTCCTGGCCGACCTGACCGGCGCGCCGCGCTGCACTACCATGCTTATCAGCGGCTCTTTGCGCGTGGTTCATGTTACCCGACACATCCCCCTGCGGGAAGTGGCCGACGCCATCACCAGAGAGCGGGTGCTGGAGACCATCCAACTCACCGCCGAGGGCCTGCCGCGGATGGGCGTCGAGAAGCCGCGCTTAGGGGTGGCAGCCCTGAATCCCCACGGTGGCGAGGGCGGCCTGCTGGGCCGGGAAGAGATCGAAGTGATCGCTCCGGCCGTGGAGGCGGCCCAGGCCCTAGGGATTGACGCCAGGGGGCCATATCCCGCCGATTCCATTTTCTTCCGAGCCATCGGTGGGGAATTCGACGCTGTGGTGGCCATGTACCACGACCAGGGGCACATCCCGGTTAAGACCCACGGCTTCGAGAGGAGCCTGACGGTTACCTTGGGGCTGCCCATCGTACGCACCTCGGTGGATCACGGCACTGCCTTCGACATCGCCTGGCGGGGACTGGCCAGCCCCCTGAGCCTCATCGAAGCCATCA
>CAZRSI010000026.1:17076-18479 GCA_964602575.1 uncultured Anaerolineae bacterium | reverse complement strand
CCTATCTGGAAACCCCTTTTGCTCCCGCTGGACCCTGGTCCAGCAGCGGACTAGAGTCCGCCTTGAGCGGATTTTCGGATAGACACTTAGGACCATGAGACAACACTGGGCTATAGCTCTCATACTGACCATGTTCATCGTCCTGGGCCTTGTATACAGCCTGGTTACGCCCATCTTCGAGGCCCCTGATGAGATGTACCACTACTTCTTCATCAAGCACCTGGCCGATGGCAAGGGATTGCCGGTGCAGAACCCCGAAAACCCGGGCCTATGGAGACAGGAGGGCAGTCAGCCGCCCCTCTATTACCTGCTGGGAGCGCTGGCCACTTTCTGGATAGACACCAGCGACGCGGAGGACTTGCTCTGGCGCAATCCCCAGGCCAACATCGGCACGCCGCTAGACCCAGGCAACAAGAACGTGATCGTGCATACCGACAGAGAAAATTTTCCCTTTCGGGGCGCGGTTCTGGCGGTGCACCTTATCCGCCTGCTGTCGGTGCTGTTGGGCACAGGCACGGTGTTCCTAACTTATCGTCTCGCTCTGGAGGTCTTCCCCGATCACAAACATCTGGCCGTTGGAGCAGCGGCCATCAACGCCTTCATCCCCCAGTTCTTGTTCATCAGCGGGGCTGTCAACAACGACAACCTGATCACCTTTCTCTCCTCCCTGGCCTTGCTCCTGTTGATACGCAATATCCAATATCCAATACCCAATACTAAATGGATATCCGGTATTCGATATTGGGTATTGCCGGGTTCGGTGTTGGGCCTGGCCTGTCTATCCAAGCTAGCCGGCCTCGGTCTCTTGCTCTTGACGGCTATCATCGTGGTTGTGGAAGCCTGCCGCCATCGGTCAGCGAGGCCGTTGGTCGCGGGTGCCATCGCGCTCGCCGTGGCAACGGCAGTAGCTGGCTGGTGGTACGTGAGGAACTGGACCCTTTACGGGGATCCGACGGGCTTGAACATGATGCTGGCTGTGGTTGGCCAAGGCAACCCGCCCGCCAATCTGGCGGAGCTGTGGGGTGAGTTCCGGGGACTCCGCATGTCCTTCTGGGCCCTCTTCGGCTGGTTTAGCATTCCGGTTGCGCGCATCGCTTATGTCATCCTGGACGGAGTGAGCCTGCTGGCTTTGGTAGGCCTGGTGGTTTCGTTCGTGATAACTATCCTCTCCCTCCCCCTGCGAGGGTTGGGGTGGAGGTGGAAGCTCAGAGGCCGAAACAAGTCCAATTCCGGAATCCTTCCTCAGTCGGGAGATTCACCCTTCCCCAGCCCCTCCCTGAGAAGGAGGGGAGCTGAGCCACTCGCTGAACGATTGCCGCTTGGCGTGTTGATCCTCTGGCTGGCTATCGTCTTCGCGGGACTGGTGCGGTGGACGTGGACCACGCCGGCCAGTCAAGGGCGTC
>CAZRSI010000026.1:0-16976 GCA_964602575.1 uncultured Anaerolineae bacterium | reverse complement strand
GTCTTCGCGGGACTGGTGCGGTGGACGTGGACCACGCCGGCCAGTCAAGGGCGTCTCCTGTTTCCTGCTATTTCGGCCATCTCCATTCTGCTGATACTGGGCCTCAGCCAGCTTGTGCCCAGGAGATACACCAGCATCCCGGTGAACGTGGTGAGCCTGGCCATGTTCGTTTTCGCGGCCCTCTGCCCCTTCCTTTACATCCGCCCGGCTTATGCCAGGCCACCCATTGTCTCCCCCGATAAGATCCCAAAAGGAGTCATCCACGATTTCGGAGACAAAATTCGACTCCTCGGTGTCAAAACGGACCGGGTGAGGGTGGACCCTGGCGAGACCCTGGGCATTACCCTTTATTGGCAGGGTCTGGCGGAGATGAAAGAGGATTATTACCTCTTCATCCACCTGTTGGGGCGGAGAGGGCAATTGGTGGGCAGTGAGGATACCTATCCTGGCTGGGGTACATACCCTACCAGCCTGTGGAGGCCAGGGGAGATCATCGCCGATACCTATCGGCTGCCCATCAGCGAGGACGCCCTGACGCCCAGCCTGATCCGGATAGATGTGGGCCTGTACAACCCGGACACCGGTTCTCAACTTGAGCCTGGAAGCGTTATCGTTGGTCAGGTGAAAATGGCACCCCAAGAACGTCAAACGTCAAACGTCAAACGTCAAAGTTTCAATTTGGACAACAGGGTCGCTCTGGTAGGATACAAGGTGAATAAGACAGAACTCAGCCCAGGCGAGGAGATTCGCCTGACGCTTTACTGGCAAGCAGTAGGGGAGATGAACACCGATTACACCGTTTTCACCCATCTGATTGACCATGAGGGCAACATCTGGGGACAGAAGGACAACCAGCCTTTGGAAGGTGATTATCCCACTTCCGTATGGGGCGTTGGCGAGATAATCGAAGACGAGTACATTCTGACTATCAAAGAGGATGCTCCAGCAGGGGTATATCGCTTGGAAGTGGGAATGTACGATTTGGCAACTGGGCAACGATTGCCCATCTTGAACGATAATGGAGAGGTAGTGGATGACCGCATCCTGCTGCCGCTCAGCATAACCGTCAAATGACGCTTGACGTCTTACCATCGGAGGTCCCAAATGCAAAACCGTACCTACGACCGCATACAAGCCATCTTCGTATCCGACAAGCGCTGGGTGGTGGCCCTGGCAGTGGTGGGGTTGTGCCTGGCGATGGGAACCATCGGGGGATGGCTCATCGCCTATCTCGGCCCGCTGTTCACGGCGGCCCTGGTGATAGCGCTGGTAGGGGGAATGCTGATGCTGCGCAGCACCCAATTCGGCTTCATGGCCCTCATTGGTGTCATCTGCCTCCTGCCTTTCGGCGCTCTGCCCATCGAGATCGGCTTCACTCCCACTTTTCTGAACGTGGTGCTGGGAGTCCTGTTTGCAATCTGGCTGGCACAGGTGGTTACTGGCCACCAAAAAGGATTCGTGACCTCCCCCTTGGCTCTGCCCATCGTTATCTTTCTCTTCCTGGCCTTCGTCTCCTTTGTGGCGGGACTGGCCCATGCTCCCCCCACGCCCAACGCCATCCGCCGCTTCGCCGAGATCGTCATGGGCATCACCCTGTTCTTTGTAACGGTGAACTGCGTGCGCACCCGCAAGGAGCTGGAGCAATTGGTGCTGGTCATCATCCTGGCCGGCTTCGTGGAGGCCCTGATCGGCGTGGTGCTCTATTTCCTGCCCCAGGCTCTCTCCGTTCGTCTGCTCTCCGCGCTGCGCATCTTCAATTACCCAGCCGGTTGGGGGGTGCTGCGCTTCATCCGTGATGACCCTCGGCTGCCTATGCGAGCCATCGGCACCTCTGTTGACCCCAACATCCTGGGCGGCTTGTTGATCCTGGTAACGTCGCTGACGGTTCCTCAGGTTTTCACACGCCGTCCGCTTCTCAAACGCTGGTTGGTGATGCCCATTCTGGCAGTCATGGGGGCCTGCATGATCCTGACCTTCTCACGAGGCTCGATGTTCGGACTTGGTTGCGCGCTGGCTTTGCTGGCCGTGGTAAGGTATCGCCGCCTGCTGCCCATGCTCATCGCCACCGGCCTGCTGGTCCTGCTCTTGCCGCAGACCCGAGAATACGTCATGCACTTCGCGCAAGGGGTAAGATTCCAGGACCTGGCCAGCCAGATGAGACTGGGGGAGTACAAGGACGCCCTGATCCTCATCAGACGTTACCCCTTGATTGGAGTAGGCTTCATTGGCGCTCCGGATATAGATATCTACCTGGGCGTGTCCAGCCTCTACCTGCTCATCGCTGAGGAGATGGGCCTGGTGGGATTGGGCGTGTTCTTGGTCATCATGGCCATCTTCTTCAGATACACCTGGCGTAGTTGGAGAAGTATGGCGCCCGATCCCCGCTTGGAGGCCATACTGTTGGGCTTTGAGACAGCGGTGGTGGGAGGATTGATAGGCGGCATCCTCGATCACTACCTCTTCAGCTTCCCCCATGCCGTGGCCTTTTTCTGGTTGTACGTCGGTCTGGCGGTGGTTGCCGCCAGGCTGGCCAGGGAAAGTGGCCCGGAGTGACCAACTCATCCCTCCCGCGCGCGGGGGAGGGGCAAAGCGTTCCCCCAACGAAGCACCCGACCTCCTCCAAGCGGCGCGGCAAACAAAAACGCCGGTCTCAGGCGCTCACGGAATACCTGAGACTGGCGTTGCCTGTAGTTATTGGCCAAGGTGATGAAATCCCTGGCGCTTGTGCAGGATGCTGATTGTGATCAGGTGAACTGAGCAATAGCCATCAGGATGGTCATGATAGTGCCCAAAAGTGCCAGCGTGCCCACCGTCCAGCGGATCATGGTTGTCATGCGCTCGTACATCTGGTCAAAACGCTCGTTCATTCGATCGAAACGCTCGTTCATCTCAGAATCCATTCGATCGAAACGCTCGTTCATCCCAGAATTCATTCGATCGAAGCGCTCGTTCATCTCAGAATTCATTCGATCGAAACGCTCGTTCATCTCAGAATCCATTCGATCGAAACGCTCGTTCATCCCAGAATTCATTCGATCGAAACGCTCGTTCATCTCAGAATTCATTCGATCGAAGCGCTCATCCATCGTGCGATGCAGGTCGGTGATCCTGTCCTTCACATCGGCGACGTCGCGCTCCAGAATGTCCAGACGTGAAAGCACCTCCCGATACTCATCGCGACGTACGGCATGTTCAACCAGAACGATCTCCAACCATTGGCTCAGATCACCCGTCGCCTCCGGACCAAGGGTTCGCTCCACACTTTGGGGCATTTTGGGCAAAGTAGCTCGCATGTGATCCTCCTGAAGACCAACGTGACACAAAGCAACTTAACTTATTGTACTGCCAATCGGGCCTGCTGTCAAATCACCAATTCTGTTGACATTGACGTTTCACGCCTTCACGTTTCACGGATATTGTAGAACGCCCCCATCCCCGCATACACAGCCGCCTCCGCCAACTCCTCCTCGATGCGCAGGAGCTGGTTGTACTTGGCCACACGATCGCTGCGGCAGGGAGCGCCGGTCTTGATCTGCCCGGCGTTCAGGGCCACGGCCAGGTCGGCGATGGTGGTGTCCTCGGTCTCGCCGCTGCGGTGGGAGACCACCACCGTCCAGCCGGCCCGCTGGGCCATGCGCACGGCGGCGATGGCTTCGGTCAAGGTGCCGACCTGATTGACCTTGCAGAGCAACGAGTTGGCTGCCTTCTCCTTGATGGCCCGCTCCACCCGCGTCACATTGGTCACCAGCAAATCGTCGCCCACGATCTGCACCCGGTCGCCGATGCGCTCCACCAGCAACTTCCAGTGCTCCCAGTCATCCTCGGCCAGGCCATCCTCGATGGAGATGATGGGGTACTTCTTCACCCAATCCTCATAAAAGGCCACTATCTCCTCTCCGCTGAGCTCACGACCCTCTTTTTTGAGAACGTATCGCCCGTCGTGGTAAATCTCGCTGGCGGCGGGGTCGAGGGCCAGGTAGATGTCCTCCCCTGGCTGGTAGCCCGCTTGCTCGATGGCTTCTAGGATAATCTCTACGGCCTCCTCATTGGAGCCCAAACTGGGAGCGAAGCCACCCTCATCGCCCACATTGGTGTTGTACCTCTTGCCCTTCAGCACTTTCTTTAAGCTGTGGTAGACCTCGGATCCCCAGCGCAGGGCCTCGGCGAAGCTGGGCGCACCAGCGGGCGCGATCATGAATTCCTGCAGGTCGGTGGAATCGGCGGCATGCTTGCCCCCGTTGAGGATATTCATCAGCGGCACGGGCAGAGTGCGCGCCGATACCCCGCCGATGTAGCGGTAGAGGGGAAGCCCCACTTCCGCTGCCGCTGCCTTGGCCACGGCCAAAGAGACCCCTAGGATAGCATTGGCTCCTAGGTTCTCCTTGTTAGGCGTACCGTCCAGTTCGATCAGGAACTCGTCAATGGCCACCTGATCCAGCGCATCCCAGCCGATGAGCTCCTCGGCGACGGCGGTGTTGACGTTTTCCACTGCCTTCAATACCCCCTTGCCCAGGTAGCGGCTCGTGTCACCATCGCGCAGCTCCAGTGCCTCATGGATACCGGTGGACGCGCCCGACGGCACCGCCGCCCGGCCCATCGCGCCGCTTGCCAAAACCACTTCTACTTCTATTGTGGGATTTCCTCGCGAATCCAGTACCTCGCGAGCCTTTATGTCTTCGATCAAAGTCATAGCTGAGCCTCCTTGCAAGAAGGGTCTGTTGCCTGGAAAGCACTAACGCGATATCCTCTTAGCAGGAGGTTTGCTTCCCGGCAGCAGAGCCACCTCTAATACTTCGTCCATCTGATCCACGAAGATGAACTGCAAATCCCGTTTGACCCTGTTAGGGATTTCGACCATGTCCTTCTTGTTTCGCTTCGGCAGAATGACGGTCTTCAAACCGGTCCGATGAGCGGCCAGAACCTTCTCCTTGAAGCCACCGATGGGTAGCACCCGTCCTCGCAGGGTTATCTCGCCGGTCATACCCACGTCGTGGCGAACAGGACGCTTGGAGAGAGCCGAGATGAGGGCCGTGGCCATGGTGATCCCCGCCGACGGGCCGTCCTTAGGGATGGCTCCCTCCGGCACGTGGATGTGAATGTCCAACTTGTCAAAGCTCCGGCCGCCGATACCCAGTTCCCTGGCCCGCGAACGAGTGTAGGAGAGGGCCGCCTGAGCGGATTCCTGCATGATCTCGCCCAGCTGGCCTGTGAGCATAAGGTTGCCCTTGCCCTCCATCAAGGTTACCTCCACAGGCATTATATCTCCGCCAGCCTCTGTCCAGACGAGGCCCATGGCCACCCCGATTTCGTCCTCCTTCTCGGCCAACCCATAGGTGAATTGTGGTGGCCCCAGGTACTTAACCAACGACTGGGCGGTTATCCGATGAGGAACACTCTTACCAGCAGCCACCCGCCGGGCCACCTTGCGACAGATCTTCGCGATCTCCCGCTCCAGGTTGCGCACCCCGGCCTCGTAGGTGTACTCGCGGATGATCTGGCGCAAAGCTTCGTCGGAGAAATGGAGTTGTGCCTCGCTTAGGCCGTGCTCCTCCAACTGACGCGGGACAAGGAACCGCTTGGCGATCTCCAGCTTTTCCTCCTCGATGTAACCTGGGAACTCTATGACCTCCATGCGGTCCCGCAAGGCTGGTGGGACGGGATCCAGAATGTTGGCTGTAGTGATGAACATCACTTTCGACAAGTCGTATGAAACGTCCAGGTAATGATCGGAGAAGGCATGGTTTTGCTCTGGGTCCAACACCTCCAGCAGCGCGGCTGAGGGGTCGCCCCGGAAATCTATGCCCACCTTGTCTATCTCGTCCAGCATAAAGAGAGGGTTGATAGTCCCAGCGCGGCGCATGGTCTGGATGATGCGGCCCGGCATGGCCCCCACATAGGTACGCCGGTGGCCCCGTATCTCGGCCTCATCGCGGATGCCGCCCAGGCTCACCCGCACGAACTTCCTCCCCAACGCCTTGGCGATCGCCTTGCCCAAGGAGGTCTTGCCTGTTCCAGGCGGCCCAACGAAGCACAGGATGGGGCTGCGCATTTTGTCGGCGGCCAGCTTGCGAACGGCTATGTATTCCAGAATGCGCTCCTTAGCCTTGGTTAGACCATAGTGGCTTTCGTCCAACACCTTGGCTGCGGCTTCGATGTCCATGTTGTCCTCGGTAGCATCGGTCCAAGGCAGTTCAATCAGCCAGTCGAGGTAGGTGCGGATAACGCTAATCTCGGGGGAAGCAGGAGGCATGGAAGCAAGGCGATCGAGCTCTTTCTCCGCCTTTTCCCGTACCTCCTCCGGCATCTCAGTCGCAGCGATCTTCTCCCTCAGCTCGTTGATTTCCCTTAGCTGGCCGTCTATCTCCCCCAGTTCGGCCTGGATGGCTTTCATCTGTTGCCGCAGGAAATATTCTCGCTGCGACTTGTCAACTTCCTGTTGCACCTGCGCATGTATCTTGTCCTCCAGTTCCAAAACATCCAGCTCCTGAGCTAGGAAGATGCTCAACCGTTGCAAACGGGCAGCGGGGTCAATGGTCTGCAGAATCTCCTGCCGCTTTTCAACCTCTATGTTGAGGGCAGAGGCCACCAGGTCCGCAAGCCAGCCAGGCTCATCAATATTCATGGCTATTACGTAAGTATCTTCGGGGATGTTGCGGTCCAGTTGAACACATTTCTCGAACAGGGCCAGCACCGCGCGCATCAGCGCCTGGGTGGAGAGGTTTTTTCCGGTGGGTTCTATGATGGGCCTGACTTTAACTTTAATGTAAGGATCAAATTGCACATAATCGAGAATCTCGACCCTCCGCGTGCCTCGTGCCCAAATGTTAGTTGTGCCGTCTGGCAAATGCCACATACGAGCAATGGACATCTCGGTGCCGATAGTGTAGATGTCGTCGGGGCCAGGCTCTTCTACGTCGCCATCCTTTTGAGCCACAACAACAATCGTGCCCTCGTCGGCCATCGCTGCTTCCACAGCCTGCAACGAACGCTCGCGACCTACAAACAGAGGAGTGACCATATGAGGAAAGATCACAGTATCCCGCAAAGGAAGTAAGGGATATTCAGCGATCTCATCGGTCTGTTGTGTAAACACATCGGTCAAGCCCTGGGAGCCCCTCCCTGCCCGTCGTCCACTGATGGCCAGGAACCCTCCCTCTTCAAGGAGTCTATCCATATCTTCGGTATCCGACATTCTAACCACGCCTCCAAATTAATGATGGTTCCAAATCTCACCCACCACTCTACCAACTCCAGGTCATCCATCCATTAAGCAAATCGCCAAAAATCTTCTCGACATTTTCACCTGCTTATGAAGAGGCGTCCCTTCGACGAGGCTTCGACACGCTCAGCCCAGCGGCTCAGGACGGGCCTCGCCTCGACTTCGTGGCCAAACTGCCCTTGGACGGGGCGAGACGCCCCTTGGTAGCAGTTTTGGATTTTAGCGCTTCATTGCCCCTTGGCCTTACAGGTGACAGTCACCTTAGGCATCTGCGGTTGTAGTATTAGTTCTTGGTTAGCAAAGGTAACAAAACAGAGTGCGGAGCTTCAGCCAAAAACTTGTCCGACCACTTCTTGGTCAACTCCAAGTAAGTGAAACTATGGGCCTCGCTGGGCTCGATGTGGGTATGTTCCCACCATTCGTTGAAACTGGTGATGACAATCCAGTCGGCCTGAGACTGGATGGCTGCCTGGAAAGTGAACTCATAAGTATCTCCACCAGCTCGATCCAGGTACCAGGACCCCGGTCGCCCCAACAGCTCATCGTCATAGCCAGGCATTACCGCTGGCGCCCAGATTTTTCTACCAGCGCTTGAATCCTGCAGGAATTGATAACTCCTAACCTGGCCCGAAATCGAAGCATACAGCTCGGGCAGATTGGGATCGAACAGACCATAGGCATGCAAACCATCGAACACCTCAAGGTAACTGGGGTCCAGGGTCTGACCGATCCACACCGCGTCGTATCCGTCGGCCCGGATTCGCTGAAGAATGGCCTGCCAGGCCTGAAGAGGAGTTTGCCCAGGATCCCTGGCGACATGATCAACAGCATAGAGGAAAATCACCGGTTTGCCTTGATAGCGCAAAAAATTCGGATGATTGCTGTAAGAACTCAAGACGTACTCCAACTGCTGGACGATGTCCTGAGTGGTCCTAAAGCGTTCACTTAGGGTCTCAAAGTAGATTGTAGCTCTGAAATCCATTCCCTCTATGGCCGTAAGAAGCTTGGCAAAGTTCATGTCCCGGTAGTTGCCTGAACCCCACCAGGAGGAGATGAAGCCATGGATGCCGTACTGCCGCGCCCAGGCGACATGCCGACTGATAGCCTCCATGTCATCAGAGCTATAAGGGATGAGAGGATGGTCTTTAAGGACAGGGGTCGACCAAGAATCAGCCTTATACCAAGGATAATAGAAAGCCAAAACCAGCCTGGGCAAGACATGCGTTTGTGGCAAAGGACCTCCAGTGATAAGATGAGAACCGGCCAGGGAAAAGGAGAGCGGGTTAGATGGGTCGCCAGACTTATTCAGGAGATTGGACCAAGCCGCAACCGGATCAGCCACTGCCGAGTTGTAGTTATAGAACTCCACGGTTGTAACACCCAAATCACCCTTCTGATTCTCAAAGAAGATGTGAGAAGAATCGCTTTCCAAACCGGTTATCACCAGATCGTACTGAGCCTTCACTGTATTGACCACGGCATTGGCCAGCGGCTGCTCCAGATAGAGCTCATCCTTGTCCCAACCAACCCGGGTTGTCGCTGAATCGCCCTGCAGGACCATAATTTTAGCATTCAAGATTCGCGCCCCATCGCGAAAATAGAGGCGGGTCCAGTCGGATGAAGTGCTGAGCACGATCCTGACCCGGTACAACAGCGAATTATCATTCGCCTCGACCGGAGGCACTGTTGCCCCCTCCACGTTCAAGGTCAGAAGGAAAACCAGCGCTCCCAAGCCTATTAGCATACCTGCCAAGACGATTTTGGAGTTTCGAGTTTGACGTTTGATGCGTGGAGACAGCATGGCTTTCATCAGCTAATCCTCCCTTGTTCGTCTTCAGTCGCGCTCCGGTAATTCGGCTCCCTGCTGCTCGGCCCAGGCTTCTTGGACTTCGGCCACCACGAAAATCGAGCCCGTGGCGCAGATCAGGTCTTCGGGGCCGGCCGCTTCCAGAGCCAGATTCAAGGCCTCGGCCACACTATTACTGGTCCGTACTTCCCACCCCAGAAGCAAGGCTTTCTCTTGGAGCGCGTCGGTCTCCATGGCCCGGGGATGCCTGGCCTGAGTCACAACCACCTGGTCGGCCAATGGAAAGAGCTCTCGCATCATCCCTTCAATGTCCTTGTCGGAAGAGGCCCCAAAGATCAGCACCAGATGACGGTAAGTAAACAATTCCTTGATAGTGGCTTTCAATTTCGCCGCCGAATCGGCGTTGTGAGCACAATCAACCACTATAAAAGGGTTTCGCCCCAGTATCTCCAGCCGCCCTGGCCAGCGAACCCGGCGCAATCCCTCCTGGATACTGGCCTCAGGGATGTTGATACCTTGCCGCCGGAGCTTCGCTATAGCGGCGACGACCACAGTGGCGTTAATCAGTTGGTGCCTGCCGAGCAGAGGTATCCAGAGCCTGTCATGATGAATAGGATAAAGAGAACTGGGGAGACACCCCCCACGCCCCCCCGCAGAGGGTGCTCCCCTTGCACCACCCATGACTTTGAACCACTGCCCTTCCAGGTTCACCTCTTCCGCCTCCCACGTCCAATCGCGACCGATCACCGTTAGCTCAGCGTTCCTCTCCCTGCAAACATCCTCAATAACAGCCATGGCTTCCGGCGGCTGGGGAGCGGTGATCACCAAAGCGTCGTCTTTGATAATGCCCGCCTTCTCCCGTGCGATCTGGGGCAGGGTCTGGCCCAAGATTTGGGTGTGATCATAGCTTAGGGACGTGATGATGGCCACTAAAGGATTGACGACATTGGTGGCGTCCAGCCGGCCGCCCATGCCCACCTCGAGAACGGCGAAATCCACGCCCTGTTCAGCGAAGTAGCGGAAACCCAAAGCAGTGATGATCTCGAAGGTAGTGAGGCCTGGCACCTGGCTCACCAGAGGTTGCAATTGCTCGGTGAGAGAAGCCACTGATGCCTTGTCAATCAGTTGCCCACCAACCTGGATTCTCTCCCGGAAGGTATGCAGGTGCGGTGAAGTATAGAGGCCCGTTCGATACCCAGCGGCTCGCAGAATAGATTCGCTCATGGCCGCCACCGATCCCTTGCCCTTGGTACCTGCAATATGGATCGAGTTGAACTGATAATGAGGGTTGCCCAGCAGGGCCAGCAGCTTTTCAACGCGAGCCAGATCAAAGTGCTCAGGCGAGTAGAGGTAGGAGCTCTTTTTCTCATAATCGGTGAAACTGTAAATATAATCGAGCGCGTCTTTGTAGGTTAGCACATTCATTGATTCCGGACTTATGATTCGATATTTATTTTATACTAACTACAGGAAAAAGTAAAATCCGGCCAGTCCTTAGGTGCATTTCAGTTTTGGGACAGGTTTCCCCAACGGTCCCACATTGTCACCTGAAAAACTACAAATCCCAGAACCTGCTGATCCAACCGAAGCTCTTCAGGCAGTGAAACATCACACTGTTGATTTGTACCACACTATGACATTTGGTTAACTCACCCCCAAAGTGAAATACACCTCAATCCTTGACTATTTGCCCACAATCTGGTAAACTTCAGGAGGCCTAAGCCGTTATCCACCTTCAGGAAGCACCGAGGAAGTATCACCCATTTGAAGCACTTCTCCTTAGGAAAGCTGTACTTAGTGCTTATGTTAACTTTGGTGAGGCTCAATTTGATAGGCTGCTCCGCCCGTCCCCTGCTCTACAATGTGGAGTTCTACCCCAGAGTTGTTGTTGGAGTCGGCGCAAGAAGCTACCGCCGCCACAGGCGCCTGACTTGACATATCCTTCGACAGCCTCCTGACTCCCACTACACCTCGCAGACCCTATCCTGTGTGGTGCATTGTGATGCTCATGTCCTGGGTGGAAGTATGATAATCAGGCTAGCTGTGAGGGTGCGGCCATCGTCGGCGAGCTGGCCGAAGACGGCGACAAGCATGTTGCGTCGGAGATCGGCCAGGCTGGCCTCCCGATCGTCGTGCCACCTGACCCGTGTCTGAGCGTTCACCAGCACCAGGCGTACCCCCTGGCCAGTCTTGATGGTCACGCTCCTCCTCGTCACACCCTGCACAATTCCTGCCAAATCTGGTTTGCTTTTCGGCAACGGCTCCCTTGGAGCAACGGGGGGCTGACCTACTTGGGGAGGTGGCGGCCCACCAGGCTCCGTTATCGAGGGTGGCCCTGCCGCCCACCCTCTCCTCCCCACGTATACCCCTATGGAAAAAACCGCGATGACTATGATCGTTACGATGATGAAAGCCCCACCGGCAATCAGCAGCTTTTGGCCTTTGGACACGGGTATCTCCTCCATGAATAATGAGTTAAAAAGTAACGAGGCCCTCGTTGCCTCACTGTGTGACCAGAATCTCCCCAATCTCAAGCAATGCTCTATTGTACTGCCCCTCCTGCCCAGGCCGCAAGGGATGCTGCAGTCCCACCTTCAGCGTTTGCCAGCCCAGGGGTATTGAGGAGGGCACGACGAGCAAGTAGTCCTCGACAATGATGGCATCCTGGGGCGGACGGAACTCCTGCACGTAGCGGAACAGGTTGTCCAAGCCCAGAGGGTGGGCCTCCAGTTGTTCGCCCCCCAGCCAGGTGACGATGAGGGCCTGCTCCTGCCTCAGCACCCGCCAGTAGAAAGTCAGGTGCAGGCGGCCGCTCCGGCTGACCTCTTCGCTCCCCAGATCGTATCCCACAAGCTCCAGCCCACCCAATCGTTGCCCGATGGGATACTCCGGATCAGCATCTCTCACCACTAATTCAGGCGGCTCCATGCTCACCCGATAGAGCACCAAATCGCCTCCCCTGCCGCCCGGTATCGCGCTGTCGCTCTGACCTATCAGAACGGGGATGTGCCAGGCGTCAGGCTGCACCAGGCCGGGCGGAAGGGCCCAGGGGCCGCGACCAGCCCGGGAGGAATCGAGACGCATGGTAGTATAGATCTCGCGCCCCCTTACCTCCTGCGGCAAGGGCCGGGGATTAGTAAGATGGGGCATTAAAACGTCGGGGCGCACGTTGTAGACCAGTCTCCAGTAAAACATGTCGTACCCGAAGACACCACCCCGCCCCAGCAAGACGCTGCCCTGCGGCAGAATCTCGAAGACGTTCTGGTAGAAATCGTTGATAGCTGTGTCATCAGAGCAGTCATTCCGCTCGTAGTTGGCCCGCATCTCTCCGGCGATGGGCAAGCAGAGCAGCAGGGCCAGCCCCATGTTCACTGCAACCCTCAAGACCTTGGAATTCTTGATGAGACTTCCGAAGTCTAGCAGAGCGCGAACATACTCAACCAGCCGATATACGCCGTACCCGATGAAAACCGCGTAGATGAAGTGTGCGGGGATGAAGAAGACATCCAGATCAAAGACGCGATACTGGATGAAGAAGAAGACATGGACCAGGTACATGACGATGAACAGATAGAACTTCTTGGTCTGGCGGAAGAGCATCTCCCACATCCCGTAAACGCCCAGCACGATACCCACCACGCCGAAGTTCTGGCGCAGGAGCTCCAGGTAGAGGACGATGCGGTCGGGGATGGCCTGGAGGGGGAAGGCGAACTTGAACTCCGGAAACGCCCCCAGAGTGTAGCGATAGATGCCCTGCAGAGTGCGCGGAGCGTTGCGCAGCATGAAGGCGTCGTTGAGTGTCGAGGCCTTGTAGGGCAACCAGAGGAACTGCAGGCAGCTCAGGCCGAACAGCGCCAGAGCGCCCATGATCACCGCCGGTCTCTTTAGCACCCGCCAATCCACCAGCAGGACGTATAAGACGAAAGCCGGGGCGAAGCCCAGGTTCGACAGGTGCGTGCCCAGGCTCAGGCCGAAGGTGAGGGCAGCGAGTAGCAGGCAGGCCACCCGGATCTTTGATCGCCGAAGGTCTCCCGGCCGAGGCGGCGTCCTGAGTTCATCGAAGGGCGAAAGGGGATCGGTCAGGAGACCTTCGCCCATCTCGGAGGGGCTGTTACGGCCTGCCTCCCACCCCAGCAGCAGCCACACTGTGAGGGCAATCATGAACACGTTGGGGGCGTAGACCTCGGCGATGACCGCCTGCGACCAGAAGGTGAGGGAGAAGGCGAAAAGCAGAGCAGTGAAGGCCGAAGGCAGGCGTCGCCCGGTGATGGCAAGCATGATCAGGTACAGCAGGGCCACCCCCGCCGCCCCCATCACCGCCGACATCAGGTTGATGCGGTGGGCTACATCGCCGACGGGAATGAAAGTGAACAGCTTGCCCAGCCAGGTGTAGAGGGGGTAACCCGTGGCGTGGGCCAGGCCCAGGGTGTAGCACACTGTGGCCAGCTCGTTCCCGTCGGCGCTCTTGTAGGAGAGGCTGGGAGTCAAGGTGGCATTGTAGACAGCCAGGGCCAGGGTGAAGATAGCTAAGACGATAGCCAGATCCAACCAGTGAGCTCGTAAAGTTTTCCTCATCTCAATCCTTGTCCGCTTCATCTAAGGTGACAGGCACTTTCACTTACTAAATGTGGAACATACTGAGCTACAGCGACACGACATACGGTGCGCTGGCCTGGGCCGGCCTCAGGGCAGCGTACAGGACAGCACCCAGGGCCACAATGAGGACGAAGACCATAACGAAGCGTTCATCGGAACACAGCGCCGCTGATGGGCGTTAAAGCAGTCCCAACTCCCGGGCTCGCAGCGCGGCCTGGGTGCGGTCGCGAACGCCCAGCTTCTGCAGGATGCTGGTGACGTAGTTCTTCACCGTGCCCTCGGCCAGGAAGAGCCGCTGGGCGATCTCTCGATTGCTCAGCCCTTGGGCCAGCAGTTGTAAGATCTCCTGCTCGCGGTCGGTGAG
Source organism: uncultured Anaerolineae bacterium (assembly GCA_964602575.1). GTDB lineage: Bacteria > Chloroflexota > Anaerolineae > VGOG01 > VGOG01 > CAZRSI01. The sequence continues at coordinate 2,990 of CAZRSI010000026.1, read as the reverse complement.
GGGCTCCGCCAGACCAGCGTCGGCGGGACGAGCCGGTGGGGCCAGACGGGCGAACTCGGCCACCACCTTGCGGGCCACCGACGGCTCGATGAGGGCGCCGCCCCCGGCCACGGTGCGCACCGCCTCAGCCAGCTCACGGCCTGAGACATCCTTCAGCAAGTAACCCAGCGCGCCGGCCCGCAGCCCCTCGAACACGTACTCATCGTCGTCGAAGGTGGTCAGGATGATGACGCGGGCCTCAGGCCAGCGCTCTCGCAGCCGCCAGGTGGCTTCCACGCCGTCCATTCCCGGCATGCGGATGTCCATCAGCACCACGTCGGGCTGATGCTCGGCGTAGGCCGCCAGTGCCGCCTCGCCGTCTCCCGCCTCGCCCACCACCTCCAGGTCGGGCTCCATCTCCAACAGGACGCGCAAGCCTTCGCGCATGAGTTTTTGGTCATCTACCAATAGGACACGGATCAGCTCAGCCATTGGCTGTCCTCTCTGGGAAACCGATCAATATCCAGTGAGCAGTGATCGGTGAAAGTTCATTGCCCACTCTGCATCCACTGGTTACTGGACACTGATTACTGGTCACTCAACACCGGTCAGCGGCAGGTGCAGGGAAAGCTGTGTCCCGCCGCTGGTACTAGACTCCAACTGCAGCTTGCCGCCCAGTTGCGTTGCTCGCTCGCGCAGGCCGCGCAGCCCGAAGCCGCGTTGCTCAGCGCCAAGTGGCAGGCCCTGGCCATCGTCCCGCACCTGCAGGGTGATGGCGTCGTCGTCCAGGCGCAACGTCAGCCACACCTGATGGGCCTCGGCGTAGCGCTGCACGTTGGTCAGGGCTTCCTGGGCAGCGCGGTAAAGAGCCAGCCGTAGCGCCGGAGCCAAAGGCGGCACCTCCAGCGGGAGGGAGCGGTGCACGGTGATGCCAGTGGCCCGCTCGAAGTCATCCGCCAAGCGGGTGAGAGCTCTGGGTAGGGGCAGTTCCGCCTCGGGGGGTACGCGCAGGGCGGCCACGGTTTGGCGGAGCTCGCTCAGGGCAACCCGCACCTGCTCCCGCACCGTGCCGATCATCAGGGCTGCCCGCTGGGGGTCGGTGGGGATCAGCCGCTCGGCGCCTTCCAACTGCACGGCGGCCACCGTCAGCCGATGGCCCAGGGTGTCATGCATCTCCCGGGCCAGCCGATTGCGCTCCTGGGCCACGGCCAGCTCCTCCACCCGATCGGCGTAGACCCGCAACTGCCGGTGGGCCTCCCGCAGCTCTCCCAGCAGCCGTTGGCTCTCGCGCTGGGCCTCCTCTGCCCGGCGGGTCTGGTCGGCGAAGGCAGCGAAGAAGAAATAGCCAGCGCCGTAGATGGGGACGAAGGGTAGCGCGTCCAGACCACCCAGGGTGAACAGCAGCGCGGCCGTGAGCAGGGTGAAGATGCCCACCCAGGCCAGGGCGGTGCGCCAAGGGAAGTTGCCGGCGGCCTCGGCGCTGAGCATGAACAGCAGGATGACCGGGCCGAAGACGTTGGGGCTCAAGAAGGTGAGCACGAGGATCAGGAGAGTCTGCACCGTCAGGTAAAGATGGGTGAGCAGAAGGCCGCCGGGGAAGACCCTGCGGTCGTGGAGGATGAACAGGGCCACGACGGTGAGGAGCAAGCCGAGGATAAGCCAGCGGTTCGAGTCGCGCTGGGCGAAGGCTACCCAGAGCATGGGCAGGCCCACGGCGGCGATGACCACATAGGCCGCCACGTGGACCGGGCTGGTGAGGCTGGGACGGGAAACAGACTCCTTCATGGCCTTATGATACTCGATTTTTCGCATTTCGGCAACTGACTAGCCTCTTGCTTGGGAGTTGGTGCTTGCTAAGTCATACGGGGAAGGGGAAGGGCCTCACTGATGGTCATCGAGGCCACCTTGGACTTGGGCGAGGCCGTGGTCTCCGGCCAGGTGGAACCCGACCAATACGCCGTCGTCCGCGGGGGGGAGCGCCTGCGCATCGGTCACAGGAGGTTGGGCGCCAGGGCCACGGTCATTCGCTCCGCGCCCCAGGGCGGCACCCAGATGTTCGAGGAGGAATACGCCGACCGGCAGGCCCTACCGGACCCCGTGATCCTGCCGCCTGGCCGAATGGGGGGAACACATCCAGAGTCTCTTCCGTACGCCCTAGGATAAGTAGGGGCAGGGCTTGCCCCTGCCCCATAACCCTACGTATCACCCCATCGCACGTAGGGGCAGGGTTTGCCCCTGCCCCTAGACCCCGCCCCAATGGGCAACCGCAAGGGGTGCCCTTACCCGTCTCCATCACGGGCGTGCCGCAGCAGCAGGTAGAGGCCGAAGCCGATGAAAATGAGGGGCCAGGCCTTGCCGGCCCACTCCAGGGCCGTGAGGGCCGCTCCCCCGGCCAGCAGCGCCCCGCCAATGAGGGCCATGATGCCGCCGGGGATCAGCGGCCACCAGTGGGCCTCCTGGCAGACCAGGGCGGAGAGCAAGGTGATCAGCGCCCAGCCGGCGGCGAAGGAGATCAGGAACACCGCCCCCTCTGCTTCGCCCTCCAAATGGCTCAGCGGGCCTCCCATCAGGTACACCCCCAGGCCGATGCCGCTCAGGATGCCGCCAGGGATGAGCAGGCCCACGGAGCGGGCCAGGCTGCCCCAGAGCAGGAAGATCAGGCCCAGGCCGGGCAGGAAGAGCAACCCCAGGGTCTCCGATTCCACGAACTGGGCGATGAGCACGAACAGCCCGATGGCGATCAGGGCCGTGCCCGCCAGCCAGCGGTGGCGCGCTTCGCTATTACCGCACCTTTCTCTGCCATTTGATTGAATTTGTGTAGCCATTTTACCAATCCCTCCTATGTTTGTTATTGTTGCTTTGTCCGGCGACAAAAGCCCATCGTATTTTACGGCCCCAGTATACACTGGCGAGAGTCACATCGGGTAGTGCCAGAAGTCATGTGTGGGGGTCATGGATGAACTACGAGGGGCGAGGCCCTATCAAGGTTGGACAGGGTGCTGAAAGATGAG